>CADBXH010000060.1:0-11283 GCA_902798605.1 uncultured Ruminococcus sp.
ATTTTGTCAATGAGATCTGCGACGGCGGACCAATCATTCTCCAAAAGGCTGTTTATACCAAGCCCGGCGACACCCCTGAAGTATTACAGAGGAGAGTTATGGAAGAGGCGGAGTGGAAGATCTTGCCCAAAGCCGTATCGCTTTTCTGTGAGGATAAAATAAAAGTCATAGGAAATACAACTGAAATATCAGAGTAATTTTATGGAGGATAAAAATGAAAGCTGTATCTTTAACAAAAGAAATTAGTTCAACCAGCTATCCCGGCAGAGGAATCGTGCTCGGCAGAACAGCCGACGGAACAAAAGCTGTCATCGCTTATTTCATTATGGGCAGAAGCGAAAACAGCCGCAACAGGATCTTTGCCGAGACCGAGGACGGGATCAAGACAGAGGCGTTCGATCCCTCAAAGCTTGTTGATCCCTCGCTCATAATCTACGCTCCCGTGCGTGTGCTCGGCAACAAAACGATCGTTACAAACGGCGACCAGACCGACACTATCTATGAGCTTATGAATCAGCAGCTCACCTTTGAGCAATCGCTCCGCACCCGTGAGTTTGAGCCCGACGAGCCTAACTACACACCCAGGATCTCGGGTATCGTTAAGTGCTCAAACGGCAAGATGAACTACGCAATGTCGATCCTCAAAAGCGCAGACGGCGATCCCGACTGCTGCGAGCGTTATACATTCTCTTACGACGCTCCTCTCGCGGGCAAGGGCAGGTTTATCCACACCTATATGGGCGACGGAAACCCGCTCCCGAGCTTTGAAGGCGAGCCCACTTTGGTAGAGATCGGCAACGAAACCCTTGACGAGTTTGCCGAAAACATCTGGAACGCGCTCGACAGCGACAACAAGGTTTCTCTTTTTGTAAGATACATTGACATCGCCACAGGCGAATACGAATCAAAGATAATCAATAAAAACAAGTAAGGGGATAGTAAAATGAACGAATTAATGCTTAAATACGGCTGTAATCCTAACCAGAAGCCGTCAAAGATCTTTATGCAGGACGGCAAAGATCTTCCCGTAGAAGTCCTTAACGGCAAGCCGGGTTACATCAATTTTCTCGATGCATTCAACTCATGGCAGCTTGTCCGCGAGTTAAAGGCGGCAACAGGACTTCCCGCTGCGGCTTCCTTCAAGCACGTCAGCCCCGCAGGCGCGGCTGTAGCTACAGTGCTTTCCGACACATTAAAGAAGATCTACTTTGTAGATGATCTCGAGCTTTCTCCCATAGCTTCCGCATACGCTATGGCAAGGGGCGCCGACAGAATGTCATCCTACGGTGACTGGGTAGCGCTCTCGGACACCTGTGACGTACAGACCGCAAAGCTCTTGGCTCGTGAGGTTTCCGACGGTATTATCGCTCCCGGTTATACAGACGAGGCTCTCGAAGTTCTCAAGACAAAGAGAAAAGGTAACTACAACGTCATCAAGATCGACGAAAACTATGTTCCCGCTCCGCTCGAGCACAAGGATGTTTTCGGCATCACCTTTGAGCAGGGCAGAAACGAGCTCAAAATCGACGAAGCTATGCTTATGCAGAACATCGTTACCGAGAACAAGGAGCTTACAGATGAAGCAAAGCGCGACCTTCTTATCGCTCTCATCACCCTTAAATATACCCAGTCAAACTCAGTTTGCTACGCCAAGGGCGGACAGGCTATCGGCGTAGGCGCGGGTCAGCAGTCGAGAATTCACTGCACAAGGCTCGCGGGCAATAAGGCTGATATCTGGTATCTCAGACAGCATCCCAAGGTAATGAACCTCCCGTTTGTAGATAACATCCGCCGTCCCGACAGAGATAACACCATCGATGTTTATATCTCCGACGACTACGAGGATGTACTTGCTGACGGCGTTTGGCAGCAGTTCTTCAAGACAAAGCCCGAACCCCTTACAAGAGAAGAAAAGAAGGCTTGGCTCGAGACCCAGAGCGGCGTATCGCTCGGTTCCGACGCGTTCTTCCCGTTCGGCGACAACATTGAGAGAGCAAAGCGTTCAGGCGTTGAGTTTGTAGCTCAGCCCGGCGGCTCTATCCGTGACGACAACGTTATCGACACCTGCAACAAGTACAATATGACAATGTCATTTACTGGCATAAGATTATTCCACCACTGATATTTCGAGGTAAAATATGAAAATTTTAATGATTGGTTCGGGCGGAAGAGAACACGCGCTTATCAAAAAGCTTCTCGAAAGCCCTAAATGCACAAAGCTATACTGCGCACCCGGAAACGGCGGTATCTCTCGCGACGCCGAGCTTGTAAACATCGGCGTAATGGATAAAGAAAATATGGTCAAGTTCGCTAAGGACAACTCGATCGACCTTGTATTTGTCGCTCCCGATGATCCGTTGGCTGACGGTATGGTAGACGCTTTTGAAGCCGCGGGCATCAGAGCCTTCGGCCCCAACGCTAACGCGGCTATCATCGAGGCTTCAAAGGTATTCTCTAAGAACCTGATGAAGAAATACGGCATTCCCACAGCTAAGTACGAGGTGTTCGACGACCCCGACAAGGCTATCGAATACGTTAAAGCCGAAAACACCACTCCCGTAGTAGTCAAGGCTGACGGCCTCGCGCTCGGCAAGGGCGTTATCATCGCTCAGACTATTGATGACGCTGTCAAGGCTATCAAGTCCATTATGGAGGACAAGCAGTTCGGCGATTCGGGCAATAACATCGTTATCGAGGAATTTCTCACAGGCCCCGAGGTTTCTGTACTCGCTTTTACAGACGGCAAGTGCGTTAAGCCTATGGTAAGCTCCAAGGATCACAAGCGCGCTTACGATAACAACGAGGGATTAAATACAGGCGGTATGGGCACAGTAAGTCCCAATCCGTATTATACCGACGAGATCGCGGACGAGTGTATGCGCACTATCTTCAAGCCCACGATCGAGGCTATGAACAAAGAGGGAAGACCCTTCAAGGGCTGCCTCTACTTCGGTCTTATGATCACACCCAACGGCCCCAAGGTCATCGAGTACAACGCGCGCTTCGGCGACCCCGAGGCTCAGGTCGTTCTCCCGAGACTCAAAACCGACTTGGTAGACATCTGCGAGGCTGTTATTGACGAAAAGCTGAGCGATCTCGATATAGAATGGTATGACGGCGCGGCTGCCTGCGTTGTAATGGCGAGCGGCGGTTATCCTGTAGCGTACAAAAAGGGGATAGAGATGTTTGGTATGGATGATAACGGCGGAGTTGACGGCGCTATTGTATACCACGCCGGCACAAAGTACGAAAACGGCAAGTTCTACACAAACGGCGGACGCGTGCTCGGTGTAACGGCAACAGCCGATACCCTTGACGAAGCTCTCGACAAGGCATATAACGCCGTATCAAAAATCAATTTTGAAGGTATGCACTTCAGAAAAGATATAGGCAGAACAAAGTAAAATAATCAGGCTGACTCAAAACTCAAACGAGTAATGAGTCAGCCTTTTTACATAATTATCCTGCATTTTTGATTTGCAGTCTGAGTTTATCGGAAATCATAGCAATAAACTCGCTGTTTGTCGGTTTACCTCTGTCGTTGTGAATGGTGTAGCCAAAGTATGAGTTTAACACGTCAACGTCGCCTCTGTCCCAGGCAACCTCTATCGCGTGGCGTATAGCGCGCTCAACGCGCGAGGACGTTGTCTGATACTTTTTGGCTACGGAGGGGTAGAGCTGTTTTGTCACCGCGTTGATGATCTCGGGCTTTTCAACCGACATCATAATGGAATCTCTCAGATAGTGATAACCCTTGATGTGCGCGGGTACTCCGATCTCGTGGAGAATCTGAGTTACCTTTAGCTCAATGCCGAAAGCGTCAATTTTGAGCGGCGTAAGCGGTTTATCCGTTCCGTTTTTCAAAAGCACGGATATATTCTCGCAAAGCTGCTCAATATCATACGGCTTCAACATAAAGTAATCCGCACCGCTGTTCATTATCTCGCGCTCAAGCACCGTGCTGTGGAATGATGAGAATACAATAAATAAGGGCTGTTTAATTTTTTCCTTTTTAATCACTCTCATAACACCAATGGCGTCAAGGCGTGTCATAAAAGCGTCCATAAATACAACGTCGGGTTCCTCGCTTTTGATTCGCGAGCATAGCTCTTCTCCGTCCTTTACACAAAAGGCTGTGCAAATATTAAAGTCTTGAAATATTTGCAGGCTTTCCTGTGAAAACTCAACGGCTTCTTCGGTAATAATAAGCTTAAAACTATTGTCCATTTTGCAATCTCCTATCAAATTTTTTGTTACGAGTTGATTTTACCACAAAATGGTAACAATGGCAATAGTTTCCAATTAATTTTTTTGAAAAAAGTTGAAATTTTTTAACTTTTCATTTTTCGACAAACAGCATATCACAATATATTGTTTTATCTCTCATAATTCGACACCATATATTGTGCCGACACTCCGTAGCCCTCGGTCGTATTGTTTACAAAAACATGAGTGACCGCTCCGACAAGCTTTCCGTTTTGGACTATCGGGCTTCCGCTCATGCCCTGAACGATACCTCCGCACTCGTCAAGAAGCGACTCGTCTGTTATTTTGATTACAAAGTTTTCATTGCTGTTTTCGTTGTGATTGCAGATTTTTGTGATTTCCACATCATAACAACCCTCGGTTTCTCCGTCAATAGTCGTGTACATTTGAGCGTCGCCCTTTTTTATTTCGGAAAAATCGGCGATCTCTATCGTCGGACTATCGCAGAACATTTCATTCTCTGTGTTTCCGTATACTCCAAGGGGAGTATTATCGGTCAATTCACCGATGGTCTCATCACTGAAATAACCGTTAAGGCTGCCGGCGTTACCGTCAACACTTTTTGTCACCGAGCTGATGTTTGCCTTTACGATCTCTGCCGACCCGAGCGGAAGCAGGGTGTTTGTATCGTTATCGCAGATCCCGTGACCGAGAGCGGCAAAGTAGTTTCCGTTTTCATCATAAAAGCTGATCGTACCGATACCCGCGCAGCTGTCCTTGACCCACGCGCCTAAAAGGTACATACCCATAGCGTTTTGCGACGGCGTAACCGTTATGCTTTTATCCTCACCGTTTCTTTCAATCAAAAAATCAATCGGTTCGCCTCCGCTGTTTATCGTAGCGTTTTGTAGATCCTCGTTTGTTTTAACAGGAGTATTGTTGACTTCCTTTATAATATCGTTTTCTTTAAGCCCGCCGTCCTTAGCAGGGCAGACGTACTTTGTTCCGTCATAAAACTCCTCGAGCTCAACTACGATAAGACCGTCATTATAGAATCTTACGCCGAACGGCTGACCGCCCAAGTGTACCGTCTTGCTCTCGGCAAAAACAGTGTTATTACTTGTAGAAGCGCTGATCAGCAGCAGGGCGCAGATGGCAACTGTCAGTAAATTTACAATTTTTTTCAAAAAATCACCTTCTTTCCGTTGCCTTTCTTAGCTTTTACATTTATAATATAAATTAAAGGTATATAAAGAATATTAAAAATATTCTTGGAATCACAATCGCTTTATTTGCGATAAACTCGGTGATTTTTCAAAAATTTTTCTAAGATTATTAAATTTTCATTTTCGGAGAAAAATATGGAAAACAAAAAAATCAATGGCTTGACCTCTGCCGAAATCGCCCAAAGGGTTATCGAGGGAAAGGTCAACACCGTTACAACGCTCAAAACAAAATCGTATAAGCGAATTTTTTACGATAATATCTGCACGCTATTCAATCTTGTCAATGTTATTCTGTTTGTCTGTCTGCTGTTCGTGGGCTCATACAAGAATATGTTGTTTATCGGTGTTGTGTTCTTCAATACCGGAATAGGTATAATTCAGGAGATACGCTCAAAAATCAGTGTAGACAAGCTTACTATCCTCACCGAGAGCAAGGTCAATGTTATCCGTAACGGTGAACAGATAGAGATCAATAAGGACGAACTTGTGCTTGACGATATAATCATTTTATCGCGCGGCAGCCAGATCCCTGCTGACTGCATTTTGGTAAGCGGAGACTGTAAGGTCAATGAGAGCCTGCTGACAGGCGAGTCAAATCTTATTGAAAAGAAACCCGATGACGAGCTTTTGTCCGGTAGCTTTGTTTCCGGCGGCAAGTGCTATGCCCGAGTTAACCGCGTAGGAGCAGATTGCTACGCCGCGAAGATCAACAACGAAGCAAAGTACATCAAAAAGAACGATTCTCAGATACTTAAATCCTTTAAGTTCATCATCAAGCTTTGTACAATTATTATTTTCCCGATAGGTATCGCGCTTTTTGTCAGCAAATTCCTTATTCACAGCGGTGGATTGCAAAGCTCGGTCGAAAGCACCACAGCCGCTCTTATCGGAATGATCCCCTCGGGAATGATACTGCTGACGAGTACTGTACTTGCAGTATCTGTAATCAGACTTTCACGGCGCAAGGTACTTGTAAACGAGATGTACTGCATAGAAACTCTCGCGCGTGTTGATGTGCTGTGCCTTGATAAAACGGGGACACTTACATCCGAGAGTATGACCGTTACCGACGTCGTACAGTTCGATAATTCTCTTGAAGAAATAAAAACGGCTTTATCATCTATTTATAACGCCTCCGAAGATAAAAATGCAACTATTAACGCAATCGGCGATTATACCTCTGAAACAAAACCTCTTGACTGCGTAAAATTCATTGGTTTTTCTTCTGAGACAAAGTGGTCGGGCGGTAAATTCAATGACGGCAAGACCTATGTTATAGGCGCTTCCGAATTCGTTTTTTCAGATAAAGAGAAGTATAAAGAAGTATTTGAAAAAATCAATGATATAACCGATACAGTAAGGATACTTGCCCTTGCTAAATCCGACAAAGAGATACAAAACAACAAGCTCCCCGATGATTTGACCCCGATGGCGCTTGTTTTGATAAAGGACAAGCTCCGCGACAACGTTCAGGACACGGTCAATTACTTCAAGGAACAGGGAGTAACTCTTAAAGTAATCTCAGGCGACAGCGTAAAAACCGTTAAGAATATCGCGATCGATACCGGTATAGCGGGCGCGGACAGAGCTGTCGATATGACAGAGATCAAAACCGACGAAGAACTCGCCGAGGCTGCCGAAAACTTCAACGTATTCGGACGCGTGACTCCCGAGCAAAAGAAAAAGCTTGTGCTCGCGCTAAAAGCAAAAGGCCATAAAGTAGCTATGACGGGCGACGGCGTAAACGATGTGCTGGCGCTTAAAGAGGCCGATTGCTCGGTCGCTATGGCGTCGGGAAGCGAAGCCGCAAGGAATGTTTCTCAGCTTGTACTTACCGATAATGATTTTGCGGCAATGCCGCAGGTAGTGTACGAGGGCAGAAAGACAATAAACAATATCGAGCGAAGCTCATCGCTATATATTGTAAAGACGATTTACTCGATAATTTTATCTATTTTCTTTATTTTTGTATCTTCACAATACCCGTTTATGCCGATCCAACTGACTCTTATTGGGGCTTTGACGATCGGATTCCCATCGTTTGTTCTTGCGTTACAACCAAATAAAAGCATTGTCAAAGGAAATTTTACATTCAATATCATAGCCCGGGCAATGCCGGCAGCGATTTGCGTAGTGCTCAATATCATTGCTGCAGAAATAATCTGCGGTAATTTTGATCTGCCGAATTATCTTTCCACCATATCGGTATATGTTACGGCGCTGACCTGTATTCTGCTTGTTATCAGGCTTTCGTTGCCGATCAATCTACTTCGAGGAGCGATGCTGTTTATAAGCATAGCCGGACTGATTATCGCATTTGCCTTTTTCGGCAATCTTTTCTCGCTGACGCCTCTGAGCTTTGAGGGGATATTAGTTCTCGCAATAATGGCAGCGGCGACGATATTGATCTTTAATATCCTGTACAACATATCTTCAAAGTTGATCGAAAAGGATAAGAATAAAATCAGATGAATATAGTTTTCCCAAAAGAAGTCAAAAGAATAATCGAAAAACTGAATAACAGCGGATTCGAGGGCTTCATCGTCGGTGGATGCGTGCGCGACTGCATAATGAATAAAACGCCCCACGACTGGGATATTTGCACAAACGCTAAGCCTGACGAGATCGAAAGCTGTTTTGCAGATCATAAAACCCTCGACGTCGGCAAAAAACACGGTACGATCGGTGTTGTGATCAGCGGAAAGCTCTACGAAATCACAACCTACCGCATTGACGGCGAGTACCTTGACAACCGCAGACCCAAAAGCGTAGAGTTCACGTCCGATATAAAAAACGACCTCTCGCGCCGTGATTTCACCATTAACGCAATGGCGTTTAATGAGATCAAAGGGCTTGTGGATCCGTTTGGCGGACAGCAGGATATAGCAGACCGGCTTATAAAGTGCATCGGTAACGCGACCGACCGCTTTAACGAGGATTCCCTGCGTATCCTAAGAGGACTGCGCTTTGCCTCACGCTTTGATTTTGAAATTGAAAAAGAAACATCAACTGCTATCCACAACTGCAAGGAGCTCCTCAATAATGTAGCATATGAACGGATCCGCGTTGAGCTGATGGGCATTATCTGCGGCAAATCGGCTGAAAAGATACTGAATGACTACCGCGATGTCATAGCCGTTATTATCCCCGAAATCACGCCTTGCTTTGATTTTGAGCAGAAAACACCTCACCATTGCCTTGACGTTTACCGCCACATCGCACGCTCAGTCGGCAATATAGAGAGCGATCCTCTGCTAAGGCTCACAATGCTTTTACACGATATCGGCAAGCCAAACGCCTGCACAACGGATGAAAACGGCAGAAATCACTTTAAGGGGCACCCGAAGATCAGTGCGGAAATAGCAGCTGGTATTCTAAAAAGGCTGAGGTTTTCAAACGCGATAATTACCGATTGCCTTATGCTTATCGAATATCACGATGTACGCTTTAAAGGCAATAAAAAGACAGTAAAGCGGGTCGCCGGTAAAATCGGCATTGATAATACAAAAAGGCTGTTAAAAATCCAGTACGCCGATACAATGGCTCAGTCCGAATATAACAGGGAGCAAAAGCTCAATGATATCAAAACGGCGCAAGCTCACATTAATGAGATAATCAAAGACAGCGAGTGCTTCAGCCTAAAACAGCTCGCGGTCAACGGTTATGACCTTAAAAGCCTCGGATTCCCCGACGGTAAGCTGATCGGCGATATCCTCAACGATTTATATGAAAAGGTCATCGGCGACGAGCTTCCGAACGATAAAGAAATACTATTAAAATATGTTAAAGAAAAAATGAGCTAACTCAAAAACTGAGTTAGCTCTAAATCTTTTAAACTATTCTTTTAAATTCTCGCAACGCCGCTCTCGATAGCCGCTTTCTTAACAGCCTCGGCGACCGCCTTGCCGACCCTCGGATCAAAGGCATGGGGGAGGATGTAGTCGGGGCTGAGCTTGTCGTCCTCAATAATAGAAGCGAGCGCGTATGAAGCCGCCACCTTCATTTCCTCATTGATATCACTTGCTCTGCAATCGAGCGCGCCCCTGAAAATACCGGGGAAAGCGAGCACGTTGTTGATCTGGTTCGGGAAGTCGCTTCTGCCAGTACCCACAACAGCCGCTCCGGCTTCCTTAGCGAGGTCGGGCATGATCTCGGGAGTGGGGTTGGCCATTGCGAAGATGATCGGATCCTTTGCCATAGTTTTTATCATATCCTGAGTTACAACTCCGGGAGCGGAAATTCCGAGAAACAAATCAGCGTCCACCATAGCGTCCGCGAGTGTTCCGGTCTTGTGACTGAGGTTAGTGATCTCAGCCATTTCCTGCTTAACGGCGTTTAGTCTCGGATCGCCCTTGCAGATGATTCCCTTGCTGTCGCACATCGTAATGTCCTTGACGCCCATATTCATAAGGTGTTTAGCGATAGCGATACCCGCGGCACCTGCGCCGTTCATAACTACCTTTATTTCGCCGATTTTCTTGCCGACGATTTTCAGCGCGTTGAGCAGAGCTGCGGCGACAATTACAGCAGTTCCGTGCTGATCGTCGTGGAAAACGGGGATGTCGCACATTTCCTTCAATCTCTTTTCTATTTCAAAGCATCTCGGCGCGGAGATATCCTCAAGGTTTATACCGCCAAACGAGCCGCTTATCATATAAATCGTCTTTACGATCTCGTCAACATCCTTGCTCCTGACGCAGAGGGGGAAGGCGTCAACATCGCCAAACGCCTTGAACAGCGCGCATTTACCCTCCATAACCGGCATACCAGCCTCGGGGCCAATATCACCGAGCCCGAGCACGGCAGTACCGTCAGTGATTACGGCTACAAGATTGTTTCTCCTTGTCAGCTCGTAAGATTTATCATAGTCCTTCTGGATCTCAAGGCAGGGCTCCGCAACACCGGGCGTGTAGGCGAGAGCCAAGTCCTCGGAAGAATTGATCGGCACGGTAGAGATCACCTCGATCTTACCGTTCCACTCATAATGCTTTTTTAATGATTCCTGTCTTATATCCATATAATTACTCCTTAAATAATAATCCAATTCATTATACTCTAATTTACACATTTAATCAAGTCCAAAACGAAGATTTGACAATCAGATAATAATGTTTTATTATAATAACGCGAGTGCGCTGAACAGCCGCGGGCAGAGTCTGAAAAGACCTGTGCGAGGAAAGTCCGGGCTTCACAGAGCAAAAATAACGGCTAACGGCCGCCGGAGGCGACTCCAGGGATAGTGCAACAGAAAATAACCGCCGGTTACCGGTAAGGATGGAAAGGTGAGGTAAGAGCTCACCGGAGGCTTGGAGACAAGCCTGCCGTGTAAACCCTATTTGAAGCAACACCGTGGTAGGACAAATTCGCTTGCTCGGCGAGTCCTTAGGAGGTGGCATTGAGCAGCAGGGGCGACCCTCTGCCAAGATAGATGGCTGTTCACGACAGAACCCGGCTTACAGGCGCAGTCGCAATGAGGTTAACCAATTTTTGGATAACCTCTTTTTATTTTTAAAAAACAGGTGACAAACCGTAGATAGTGTGTTATAATATTTAAATAAAATTAAATTGATTTCAGGAGGAAATTATGGGTATTTATTCATTTACAAAAGCCGTTTCATTAGTCGGCGGCGGTGTTTTTAAGATGAAAACTCGTCATAAAGTAGCTTTAGGCGTTGCTACTGCCGTAACGGCTGCTGCCGCAGGAGCGGCGATCGCCAAGGCTCAGCAGGCAAAAAAGCAGGAGAGAAGCGTTAAGAGCCTCGTTATCGAGGACGCTGCAAAGGTTCTGCCTCTCACCGTAAAAAAACCGATCGACTTTGAAAAGGCGCTCGAAGAAAGCTTAAAGCCTTAT
>CADBXH010000060.1:11329-16882 GCA_902798605.1 uncultured Ruminococcus sp.
TGTTTTGCCCGAGCAGACAAAAAGAAACGTCGGCTTGACTGAGCTCGACTGGTTTAGCGACACATTTGTACTCGAGCCCAAGGATAAGACGACCGACTGCATTATCTTCTACATCCACGGAACAGATTTCTGGAACAACCCCACAAGGTTCCACTATAACTTCATCAAGAAGCTCTCAAGCAAATTGGGCGCTACGATCGTTATGCCGGTTTATCCCAAGGCTCCCGCCAACACGGCTGTCGATATGCAAAAAATGCTTCTCGACCGCTATACTTATCTTCTTGATGATTTGGGTATCACCGCAGATAAGATCGTATTTGTCGGCGACGGTGCCGGCGGCGGTATGGCGCTCTCGCTCTTGCAGAAAATCAAATATCTGACAATGCCGATGCCACTGCAGGCTTTCCTTATCTCTCCGTGGCTTGACGTTACAAACAGCAACGGCGAGATCGACACTATCCAGCCCTATGACAAGGTGCTCAACGCCGACGCTCTCCGCGACAAGGGCGAGCAGTACGCAGGAGATCTCGAGCTCACTCATCCCGCAGTCAGCCCGATCTACGGCGACCTCACAGGTCTTTGCAAGATCACTGTATTTGTCGGATCAAGAGAAATTTTCTGCGCTGACGCTTACAGGCTCAGAGATATTGCAGATGAATACGAGCTCGATATCGACGTAAACGTATTCAAGAACCAGATGCACTTCTTTGTAAGTCTCCCGATCCCCGAGGCAGATCTTGCATTTGCTATTATGGCAAGCGAGCTCTACGGCGTAGAGGATTATGATGATAAAGACGAAGAGGAAGAAGCGGCTGAAGAAGCCGAAGAAGCTCCCGAGGAAGCAGAAGCAGAGGAAGCTCCGGTTGATGAAACGACCGAAGAGGTCGAAGCTGAGAAAACCGAAGCTACCGAAGAGCCTAAAGAAGAAACCGAAGCAGAATAAAAAAAGTATTATATAATAACCGGAGTCCGGGCTTTCGGATTCCGGTTATTAAATTTAATAATAAATCAGGTTTCAAATGTCAAATGCTTCTTGATTTTCATTAAGAAATGTCATATAATAAAGTATCATAATTTTAGGAGGAACCAAGGATGCAAGGAAATGTAAGACCCGAAACAATGGAAAGGATCACAACAACCGAGCTTGCCAACGCGTTTATTGACGAGCAGGTAAAGGAATTAAGAGAGCAAATCGGCGACAAAAAGGTGCTTTTGGCGCTCTCAGGCGGAGTTGACAGCTCTGTTGTAGCCGCGTTACTTATCAAGGCTATCGGACAGCAGCTTGTATGCGTTCACGTCAACCACGGACTTCTCCGCAAGGGCGAGCCCGAGCAGGTAATTGAGGTATTCCGCAACCAGATGAACGCTAACCTCGTATATGTAGACGCGGTAGACCGCTTCCTCGATAAGCTCGCAGGCGTTGCCGAGCCAGAGAAAAAGAGAAAGATCATCGGCGCAGAGTTCATCAGAGTATTTGAGGAAGAGGCAAGAAAGCTCGATGGAATCGAATTCCTCGCTCAGGGCACTATCTATCCCGATATCCTCGAGAGTGAGGATGGGGTAAAGGCTCACCACAATGTCGGCGGACTTCCCGAAGACCTGCAGTTTGAGCTCGTAGAGCCCGTTAAGCTCCTCTTTAAGGACGAGGTAAGAGTAGTCGGCAAGGCGCTCGGACTGCCTGATAATATGGTGTTCCGTCAGCCGTTCCCGGGTCCCGGACTCGGAGTTCGCTGCCTCGGCGCTATCACACGCGACAGACTCGAAGCAGTAAGAGAATCCGACGCTATCCTCCGCGAGGAATTCGCCAAGAATGGTCTTGAGGGCAAGGTATGGCAGTACTTCACCGCAGTGCCCGACTTCAAATCAGTAGGAGTTAAGGACGGCAAGCGCACCTTTGCGTACCCCGTAATCATCCGCGCGATCAACACCAAGGATGCTATGACCGCAACGGTAGAAAACGTTCCTTTTGAGCTTTTGCAGCACATCACAAAGAGGATCACTTCAGAAGTAGAAAACGTTAACCGCGTTCTCTTCGACCTCACACCGAAGCCCTGCGCCACGATAGAGTGGGAGTAATTCCCAAACCGTCAAAAAGCGCATAAACAAGCGGTTTTTGCCGTGTGGTTGTCCTCATTGGCAACAGAATGGCAACATTATTTGAATTATTGTAAAAATAGAGAGCTATCAGATTTTCTGTAAGTCTGATAGCTCTTATTATTTTGCCTTGCTTTTAATCTTTATTTAGTTTGTCTTTGAATGCTTCTGCCATAGCTTCGCTCAATTCCTGTGAGGGAGCTTTCGCATAATTGACATTGGTATACTTTGGATAGTTATAACGCCACTTGTCGTAATCGTCTTTGCTGATTTCGCCATTGCGGTATTTTTCACGTTCGGCACACCAAACGTGAAGCTCGTCCAAAAGATTTTGTGCTTCTCTGCTGTTGAACGGATCAACACGCATAATAATCTCGCCGTCTCTTTTCTCAATCGTCAGCCCGTAAATATCCTCTAAGGTAAATAAAGTGTGCATAAGACCTATATAGGAATCAATATCAGGTACGCTTAAAGCGTCAGGAGATATGCCGAATACCTCTGCAAGTTTATTTGTTAGATCAGCCTTCGGCGTTCTTGTACCTGATTCATATTGCGCCATACGAATATCTGCTGTTTTTTCAGGAAAGCCGACTACCGTTCCTAAATACTTCTGTGTCATTCCACGCAGATTTCGGAAAAATCTAATTCTTTCACCAATAGCCATCATTAATTGCCCCTTTTTTGTTTTGATATAACTATAATAGCATATATGTTTAGTATATGTCAAGCTAACCAAAACAAAAAAGTTAAATATTTTCTTCAAATGCACTTGACATAAGCAAAAATGTTTAGTATAATGATATTAAACAAATAGCGTTAAGTTATTGGTTTAACCGTTGTACGCCACGGTAATGACGTATCCGCTCGGGCGAATCGGAATGCGGTCAGAAAGTATCCGACACTAAATAACAATAATAATATTTTTCAGAAAGGGGGAATTTGAATGGACGGTACAAGCTTTATGAGTGTTGATGAGGTAGCTCAGACACTGGGGGTTTCTAAATCCTACGCCTATAAAATCGTACATCAGCTTAACGCTGAACTTAAGGCAGAAGGCTATTTAACGATTTCGGGGCGAGTAAATAAACAGTATTTTATTGAGCGCACCTGTTACGGTGTGACAAAGAAAGAGAGGTAAATATGTCAGTATATAAAGAAGAAAAGACAAACACTTGGCGAGTAATATATCGCTACACCGACTGGAACGGAGAACGTAAACAGTCACAAAAACGGGGCTTTAAAACCAAACGAGAAGCGCAGGCTTGGGAGCGTGAACAGCTCAATAAGCTCGGCGGCGACTTAGATATGACGTTTAAAAGCTTTGTTGAACACTACACCGAAGATATGAAGTCAAGGATCAAGGAAAACACTTGGTCAACCAAAGAGCATATTATCGAAAAAAAGCTGCTCCCTTATTTTGGAAAGCTGAAAATGTGTAATATTACGCCACAGCAGATTATCACTTGGCAAAATACACTGATAAATTACAAGGACGATAACGGTAAACCGTATTCTCCGGTATATTTGAAAACTATCCAGAACCAGCTTTCCGCTATCTTTAATCACGCTGTCAGGTTTTATAACCTGAAAGAAAATCCTTGCAAGAAAGCGGGCAGTATGGGCAAAAAGCAAAACCGAGAAATGCTGTTTTGGACAAAGGCGGAATATCTCAAATTTGCCGAAGCAATGATGGATAAAAACGTTTCATATTATGCCTTTGAAATGCTCTATTGGTGCGGATTGCGATTAGGAGAATTGTTAGCACTAACATCTGCTGATTTCGATTTTGAAAAGCGGACGGTAAGAATCAACAAATCCTATCAGCGTATAAACGGCGAGGACGTTATCACCGATCCGAAAACGACTAAGAGTATTCGCACAGTAACAATGCCTGATTTTCTCGCCGAAGAAATGCAGGACTACATCAAATCCATTTACGGCGTACAGCCCGATGACAGAATATTTTTGATTACAAAAAGCTATTTGCATCGGGAGATGAAACGTGGAAGTAATGAAGCAGGCGTAAAACGCATACGCATACACGATTTGCGCCACAGCCACGTTTCGTTGTTAATCGAAATGGGCTTTTCGGTGGTAGCTATCGCAAACCGTGTAGGACACGAGAGTATAGACATCACTTACCGCTATGCTCATATGCTTCCTACGGCGCAGAATGAAATGGCTGCAAAACTAAATGTGGAAAGGGGAATAGAGGATGTCAGCTAAAAACAGAGACAGAAAAAACCGCTGGCGTTGCAAGACGGTAGGTTTTAATGTATCGCCCGAAGAAAACGATCAAATCAATTTTGCTGTTAAGCTTTCCGGTCACACCAAACAGGATTTTTTAATCAGCAGGGTATTAAACAGGGATATTATCGTGCAAGGCAATCCGAGAGTGTATAAGGCTTTGAAAAATCAGCTCGCCTTAGTTTTGGATGAACTGAAACGCATAGAAGCAGGAGCAGGCGTTGATGACGAGCTGCTCGACAATATCAGATTAATCACCGTTACTCTTAACGGAATGAAGGAGGAATGTGAATGGATACCTTAAAAGAAATGACTGCCCTCAACGCTTCTGTTGGCGCAGAAGCAGGACAGCCATTCACAAAATCTAACACCACTATTATAAACGATAACGATTCAAATTTCAATAGGTTTGATGAAATTAACGACCTCTGCGATATAGATGAATCGTATTTACACACGGTCTCGATGAGCGAGCTGTTTGACAGCGCCTATCAGAGTAAGCCGCCGATTATTGACGGCTTGCTCTACCGGGGAACATATCTTTTCGCAGGTTCGCCTAAAATCGGCAAGAGTTTTCTGATGGCGCAGCTTGCCTATCACGTCAGTACAGGCACAAAGCTGTGGGGCTTTGATGTGCGGCAGGGTAAGGTGCTGTACCTTGCTCTGGAGGACAACTATCCGAGATTGCAGAAACGGCTGTACCGTATGTTCGGAACAGCCGAAAATGAAAACCTGTTCTTTTCGGTATCAGCTCATCAGCTCGGCAATGGCTTGGACGAGCAACTCGACGGCTTCTTACAGAAACACCCTGACACTTCGCTGGTGATTATTGACACCTTGCAAAAGGTCAGGGAGGTCGGCGGCGAGAATTACAGTTACGCCAACGACTACCAGATCATCACGAAGCTAAAGAGCTTCACCGACAGCCACAACATTTGTATGTTGGTTGTCCATCATACACGCAAGCAAACGGCTGACGATAAATTCGATATGATTTCCGGCACTAACGGTTTGCTCGGCGCTGCTGACGGAGGATTTGTTCTTTCTAAAGATAAGCGCACGAGCAATAACGCCACGCTTGAGGTATCGGGCAGAGATCAGCAAGACCAGCGTGTGTACTTGAAGAAGAACACGGAAACGCTGGTGTGGGAGCTTGACAAAATCGAAACAGAGCTTTGGAAAGCGCCGCCGGAGCCTTTGCTCGAAAGGATC
>CADBXH010000061.1 GCA_902798605.1 uncultured Ruminococcus sp.
TCTTTGTGCCGTCCATCCAGTAGCCTGTGTGGCTGAAATCTGTGATGTCTTCTGTCTGTGCGCCGTTGCCGTTGTTAAGGATAACGCCTACTGCGCCTTCGGGAACATAGCATCTGAACTGTGTCTCGCCGTAACCGTTTGTTACTGTCTCTGCCTGAGCAGCTCCGGGCCACTCGCCGCCGATGGGATTGCCTTCAGCGTCCCAAGCGTATACATACGCGCTGCCCCAGTTGAAGTTATCTGTGAGCAGGAATGAAGCGGGTTCGGGCTCGTCTGTGGGAGGCTCATCAGTGGGCTGCTCCTCAGTTGTTGTGGGAACAGGATCTGTGGGCTTAACTGTTACGGGCTCTGTGGGCTTAACTGTTACGGGCTCTGTGGGCTTAACTGTTACGGGCTCTGTGGGCTCCTCAGAGGGCTGAGGAGTATCGGGATTAACGTATGTCTTGTCGTATGTGCCGGCATAGATCGATGTCTGGGTCGTACCCTTGAATGTCTTGCCGTCAACGAACTTGCTGTACTGGATAACCTGACCGTCGTTCTTTGTCTGGAGCTCTACCATATCGAGGTTGACTGTGGTTGAGCCTGTGCCGAGAACGTCAAATGTGCAGGTAAGGAGACCGACCTTTTCGCCTGTTGTGGTGTCGCGCATCGGATAATATGTTCCCGCGTTGGTAACGTTACCGATGAGTGCGCCCTGGCCAACCTTTGCGCCGTTGATTAAGGACTGGTCGGTGATAGGTGTGTTGTAGAATACTGTGCCGATGACTTCGCCTTCAACAACTGTATCCTTCTTGTTGCAGTCGCTGTACTTGAGGACCGAGGGATCCCAAGTGAGCTTCCACTGGTCATTGACCATAAGCTCTGAGCTCTTAACGAAGAAGCTTACTGTGATCTGCTTTACGCTTGAATCGAATGTCTCTGTTCTGTCGTCAAAGAGGCAGGTCGACTTAGCTCTTACTGTGAGGCTCTTGCTCGGATCAACAGTCGCCGGCTGTGTGGAATCAGTGATAGGCTGATCGGGAATGTATTCCTCGCCTGACTTCTTGCCGTCCTTGCCTACCGCGTACTTCTGGATATATGTAGCGTCCATAATGTCGACAGTGCCGTCGCCGTTAACATCGCCGACGATGAGCTGGAAGGCGTCAAGCTCTGACTTTCCTGCAACGTACTTCTGGATGATAGCAGCGTCCATAATGTCGCAAACGCCGTCGAAGTTTACGTCACCGTAGTAGTACTTCTTGCCGGGATCGGGAGTTGTTACGGGCTGTGTAGGCTCTGTTGTCGGGTCTACGGGAGTTGTTACGGGCTGTGTAGGCTCTGTTGTCGGGACTACGGGAGTTGTTACGGGCTGTGTAGGCTCGGTTGTAGGCTCTGCGGGAGTTGTCTCTGTAGGCTCTGTCGCCTCTGTGGGATCTGTCGCCTCTGTGGGATCCTCGCTGTTTACATAGTTGGGATCATAGTTGCCCTCGTAAACAGAAGCCTGAGATGTGTACGGGAACTCGGGAGCGCCCGAAACCATCTTGCTGTACTGAACGATCTGACCTTCCTTGGTCTGGAGCTCTACGAGATCGAGGTTAACGTCTGTTGAGCCTGTGCCGATTACGTCAAAGGTGCAGTAAACTACGCCGATGAAGCCGCCGGTAGAGGTGTTGCGCATCGGATAATATGTTCCCGCGTTGGTAACGTTACCGATGAGTGCGCCTGTGCCGACCTTTGCGCCGTTGATTACGGACTGGTTGGTGATAGGTGTGTTGAGGTATGTTGTGCTGAGGAGCTCGCCTTCATAGTAAACGTCTGTCTTGTTTACGCCCTGCTCCTCGTTGAACTTGAGGACTGAGGGATCCCAAGTGAGCTTCCACTGGTCGTTTACCATAAGCTTTTTGCTGTTGATGTAGTAAGCAACAGTGATCTTCTTTGTACCCTCATCAAATGTCTGGGTGTTGTCGCCGAAGATTACATTTGACTTAGCGTTAACTGTGAGCTTGCCGCTGGGATCTGTGACCTTCTCTGTTGTTGTGGGAACAGGAGTGGTCGTTGTGGGTACGGGCTCTGTTGTTGTGGGAGCGGGCTCTGTTGTTGTGGGAGCGGGCGCGCCCTTTGTTACGTCAGTTGCCTGAACGCTTGCAGTGCTGGGTTTAAGTGTTGTTGTTGTCCAAGATGTAGCGCTTGTCTCAGCGTAGATGTGGCTTGTGCCGCTGAGCGAAAGCGCTGAGCTCTTAGCCTCGCCGCCGGTGCTCTTGAGCAAGCCATTGATCATTACCTTTGTTTTGCTGGACTTGGAGAGGTCGTAATTAACGGGCTCATCAGATACTGTTGAGGCACCGCTTGCGTCCTTAACGGACTTGTAGCTCTTTGTGGGAACTTCAACATAGTAGTAACCCGAAGCCTCGTCGTACTGCATCTCCTGTCCGGGCCAACCTGCAGCGTTTGTGTAGGTCGTGTTAGTTGAAGCATATGTATCCTCATCAAAGATCCATGCGTTGAAGGGACCCTTCCATGTGGTCCTCTTCGCGGGGTTGAAGAATACATATACGCCCGAACCGTCGTGCTCGGTCTTCTTGTACTTATAGGAATAACTCTTTGTCTGACCCGCAGCGTCTGTAGCTGTGAGGTTGAGTGTGATTGTGTCGCCGTAGCTGTAGTCGGAACCGATGCGGATTGTGGGAGTACCTGTGAAGGATACGGGAGCGCTGTCCTCAAGAGCGTATGTACCTGATACAGCGTTCTCAAGGCCGAGCTTAACTGTCATAGTCTCGCCTTCGAAGCTACCTGACTCTTTTGAAGCTGTAGCCTTAGGAGTTGAAGTTGACTGATAAACAACAGCAACGCCGGATGTACCGATAGTACCCTTAAGTGTTCCGCTTGTTACAGTGAACTGGTTGCCTGTTACGGTATCAACGTATGTGCCGTTAGCCATGCCTGTTCCGCTGATGTTAACCGCAGCGGTTGAGCCGGCTGTGCCGCCTACGTTAGAGAGGACGATACCTGTTGTACCTCTTCTTACATAAGAGATGCTGCCCGATGAACCGAGTGACTCGCTCTGACCAACAAAAGCGTTCTTGAACTTGTTGACCTCTGAAACCGCCGCGCTCTTATATGTGGTGTCTGTGGGAACCTGACCCATATTGGAAGCGGGACGAGCAAAGAACAGAGCTGTTGAGTCTTTTCTTGACGCAACGAGAGCCCATGACTTTGTGATTACATCATCGGAGAGGTTGGCTGTATTGGAGATACCTGCCGAACCTGCTGTGCCCTCGTATGTATCGTGGGACTCTGACCAAAGAAGGATGTTGCTCGCCTTGAGGTTTGAGTCGCCGTACTGTCCGCTTATAGCGGTGTAGCTTGACTTTGTAGCCGATGAAGCGTTCTTGCTGTTAACCGCCGCTGTGATAGCGTCACCGGTTTTGTTATCGGTTACGTTGATGTAAGATGTGTAGTGTGTATACTTTCTTGATGAAGGTCCGCAGTTGTTGAGGATCTCACCGTACATATAGAGGTTATCACCGGTCTTGCTTCTATAATAGTTCTTAGCCGCGTCTGTAACGGTCGGCCAGAAATTAGAAGCGTAAGAGCCGTCGGAAGGAGTCTCGATGTGCTTTGCACCGTCGAAACGGAAGCCGTCAACACCGCAGTCGATGCAGGACTTCAAAAGAGAAATGATGTTGTTCTGTACTGTTGTGTTAGCAGTGTTAAGGTCGGGGCAAGCCGAAAGGTGACCCTGAACGCACTGTCTAACGTCGCCGTCGGAAATGCTTCCGGAAACATTGTGATAATACTGGCTTCCGGAAACAGTTGCCGAATAGATATTCGGCTGATAGGTCTGAACCTGCGTACTTACCGCGGACTCGACTTTGTTTTCGTTGCCCACGTGGTTAGCTACGATATCGCAAATGATCTTGATACCGTATTTGTCAGCTTCCGCACAGAGAGCCGTGAGGTCTGCCTTTGTGCCGAACCATGATTTCTGAGCGATCTGGTGGCTTACAGGCTGATACGGCTTCCACCACTCGTTTGCAACCATGGTAGATGCGCCGTAGTCCTTCGGCTGCTGAACAGGAGAAGTCTGAACAGTGCTGTAACCTGCTTCTTTGATAGCGGGCAGGTTGTCTTTGATTGTGTTGTAAGACCAGTTGAAGGCGTGCAGGATTACACCATTCTGCGGATTTGTCTGCAGGTTGGGTTCGGACGCTACGACAGCGTCCGCTTCGGAGCCTACTTCGGCTGCACCTGCGGCAAATGTGAACGCGAGAGAAGATGTAAGTACTGTCGCAGCTGCAACTATGCTTACAAGTTTTCTGAACATTTTCATCAAAAAACCATCCTTTCATTTTTATTCGATTATATTATACCAAATACAATTGAAAAAGTACATATTATATATTACAAATCTGTGACCTTTTTTTTGTATATTTTTGCAATTTGTACTAAAAGGACACTCGGTTTTGATAAAATTACTGCATTTAAGAATTACCAAAAACTGTATCTGTTAAAAAATTCACAATCTATTTTGCGATTTTTGATTAGATTTGTGTATTAATTTGTATTCCGGTCAAAACTCGATGTCATTCTGAGCGTCAGCGAAGAATCTCATTGTGCTTACACCAACGTCTGCATAACAGGTATGAGATTCCTCGGCAGAGCCTCGGAATGACAGCGTGAAATTTTTTATATATATATTAGTATAACTATTATATTGACTTTTGCGCTTTATTAGAATATAATCTATAATGGTTTTGTAGGCGATAATAAAAAACGCCGCAAAATACACCGCAGGAAAAGGGGTGTAAAAATGGAACAGGATCAGAAAAAAGTTATCCTATCACTAAAGGATATATTTTTGCGGTACGACGGAGAAGTGATACTCAACCATATCAACCTTGATATCTACGAAAAAGAGTTTGTCACCATCCTCGGCCCGAGCGGATGCGGAAAAACCACTACGCTCAGGATAATCGGCGGATTTGTCGAGCCCGAAAGCGGAGACGTTATATTTGACGGCAAAAAAATCAACGGCACGCCGCCCAACAAAAGGAACGTCAACACGGTTTTCCAAAAATATTCGCTGTTCCCCCACCTTAACGTATTTGACAACGTCGCGTTCGGGTTAAAGCTGAAAAAGCTCCCGAAGGCTGAAATAAAGAAAAAGGTCACAAAAATGCTGGCTACCGTAGACCTTAAGGGCTACGAAAAGCGCTCGGTATCCAAGCTTTCGGGCGGTCAGCAGCAGAGAGTCGCGATCGCGAGGGCGCTGGTGTGCGACCCGGACGTGATCTTGCTTGACGAGCCGCTCGGCGCGCTCGACCTAAAGCTGAGAAAATGTATGCAGCTCGAGCTCAAGGAGATACAGCGCGAGACCGAAAAGACCTTTGTCTACGTCACTCACGACCAGGAGGAAGCCCTGACGATGAGCGATACCGTTGTGGTTATGAACAACGGCGTGATAGAGCAGGTCGGCACTCCCGAGGATATCTACAACGAGCCTGTCAACGCGTTTGTCGCGGACTTTATCGGCGAGGCGAACATCCTCAACGGCACTATGATAGACGACTGCCGTATCAGCATTTTGGGCAAGGAGCTCGAATGTGTCGACAAGGGCTTTGGCAAGAACACGCCTGTCGACGTCGTTATCCGCCCCGAGGACATCATCATCACTCCTCCCGAAAAGGGTCAGCTCACGGGTATTGTAGAGAGCACTACCTTTAAGGGCGTCCACTACGAGATGAGCATCCGCTGCGGCAGCTGTGAGATAATCGTGCAGTCGACCCGAAGCGCGGAGATCGGCAGCGAGGTCGGGATGTGCGTAGTTCCGTTCAATATCCAGATAATGAACAAGCTGCTGCCGTTTTACGATAATATAATAGAAACCGTTGTCACCTACTCTGACGAAAGCAGCAATATGTTTGAGTTTGAGCTTGAGGGCGAGACCGTTGAGGTAAAGGATCACTGCTTTAAACAGGGTCAAAGGCTCAGGATCACCCTGCCTCCCGACGCATTATCGCTCGCGGGTGACGGCGACGGAGACCTGCCTGACGTTTACATCGAGTCGGTCGTTTACAAGGGTGAGCACAACGAGATAATCCTTGAATCTGACGAGCGCAAGTGGCTTATGCTCAGCGATGTCGATGAGCAGGTCGCGACATATGTTCCTTTGAACTTTGACTTTACAAAGGCGAGGTTTGAGGTAATAGACGAGGCGGAGGGCTGAATATGAAATCAAAAAAGCTCGCGCTCCCCTACGTCGTCTGGATGGTGATATTCACCATGATACCGCTGGTGATGATCGGCGTGACCGCCTTCACCGACAAAAGCGGCAATTTTTCGCTCGAGCCCTTTACAAAGGCGTTCGAGTACACCGGCGTATTCGCAAAATCGCTGTGGATTGCGCTGCTTTCGACGGTCATTTGCCTTGTGCTCGCGTATCCGCTGGCGTATATGATAACAAAAATGAAGCGTTCCACGCAGAGAACGGTAATTATGCTGCTGATGATCCCGATGTGGATGAACTTTTTGCTCAGGATCTACGCGTGGATGATATTGCTCCAGGACAACGGCCCGATCGACACTGCGCTCTCGCTCTTGGGCATACACGGAAAATATATCAACAACACCGGCGCGGTGATTGTCGGTATGGTGTACGAGTACCTGCCGTTCATGGTGCTGCCGATCTACACGGTAATGAGCAAGATCGACAGCGGACTGATCGAGGCGGCTCAGGATTTGGGCTCAAACGGCGTTGATGTTTTTCGCAAGGTGATTTTTCCGCTGAGTATACCGGGAATAATCTCGGGTATCACTATGGTGTTCGTGCCCAGCGCCAGCACGTTTTTGGTGGCGCAGTACCTCGGCGGCACGGGCGACATTATGATCGGCGACATCATTGATATGTATTTCAGAACAGACCAGAACCTCGCGGCGGCGCTGTCGCTTGTGCTGATGGTATTCATCTTTATATTCCTGGTGATTATGAACCTGTTCGGTGACGAGGAGGCGATCGCGTAATGAAAAGCAGGCAAAAAACCGGCGTGCTTTCTAAAATCTACCTCGCGCTGATTATGATTTTCCTCTACACGCCGATCTTGGTTATGATAATCGGTTCGTTCAACAAGGGCAAAACAATCGTCTGGAAGGGCTTTTCGCTGAGATGGTACGAGTCGCTTTTCCGCGACAGCAACCTTATGAACGCACTTGTAAACACGCTTTTGGTAGCGGTGCTCGCGTCGCTGTTCGCGACTATCCTCGGCACTGCCGCGGCTATAGGCATCAGCAACTTCAAGGGCAAAAAACGCGCGGTAATTCAGAACATATCAAATATTTCCATCATCAGCCCCGACATAGTAATGGG
Source organism: uncultured Ruminococcus sp. (assembly GCA_902798605.1). Next base: position 7,343 of record CADBXH010000061.1, read on the forward strand.
TATGTCGCTAATGCTGCTCTTTACGATTTTGGGCGCGATACTTAATTTTCAGATGGGCTTTGTTACCGTGCTGCTGTCTCATATCAGCTTTTGCGTTCCGTTCGTCGTGCTCAATGTAATACCGAGGATAAAGCGGATGGATCCGAGCCTTTATGACGCGGCGAGGGATTTGGGCTGCAGCGAGTGGCAGGCGTTCTGCAAGGTCATACTGCACGAGCTTATGCCGGGCATCACCTCGGGATTTTTGATAAGCTTTACCTACTCGCTCGATGATTTTATTATCACCCACTTTACACAGGGTACAAAGTTCCAGAACCTTTCGACCGAGATCTACGCAATGCTCAGGCGCGAGATACCGCCGAAGATCAACGCGCTCTCGGCGCTGCTGTTTTTGGCGATAATCATCATTATGGTGATTATAAACCTGCGCGACCGTCATGAAGAGAAGGTCAAGGGAAGCATTAAATAAACAAAAACACTTGTCATCCTGAGCTTTAGCGAAGGTGATTCCCCTGATAGGGCAATGTCGTCAACTTAAGAAATAATCGCATACTTTTCCTTGCCATTGTAGGGGAGCACCCGCGTGTGCTCCCGAGGGCGTTCAATCATACTTTGAACACATGGGTCCGCCCCTACGAAAAACCTTAAGTTGACGACATTGCCTGATAGGGGAAATGCCGCAAAGCGGCAAAAGGGTTGCCGCCCGGCTACGGGCTCATACCTCTTTAACCAACGTTGGAGAGAGCGGAATGAGATTCTTCGGCAAAGCCTCAGAATGACATCTATATATAAAATATATTAATTGGAGGATTGGGAAATGAAAAGAATTATCAGCTTTATTCTCAGCGCTGTGCTTGTATGCACCTGCGTATCACTTTTTGCGGGCTGCGGCTCAGGTTCGACAGAGGACAAGGGCGAGGTCAATGTTTTCTGCTGGGGCGACTATTTTGCCAACGGCGAGGACGGATTGAAGGATACTCTCAAGGAATTTGAGAAAGATACGGGTATCAAGCTGAATCTCACCACATACGATACAAACGAGGAGCTTTACAATATGCTCAAGAGCAGCAATGCCGGCTATGACGTTGTTGTTCCGTCGGATTATATGATCACTAAGCTGATCAAAGAGGATATGCTCCTTGAGCTCGACTTCGACAATATCCCGAACTACAGCCAGATAAACAACCGCTTCAAAAAGCTCGCGTGCGACCCCGAGGGCAAATACACCGTTTGCTACAGCTGGGGCGTTACCGCTATGGTTTACGACAAGAATAAGGTTGATAAAAAGCCGACCAACTGGGACGCTCTCTGGGACAAAAAGCTCGCCGGACAGATCCTTATGATAAACAACAGCCGCGACGCTATGGCGATCTCTATGCAGCTGTGCGGTATCGACCCCTCTAACTTTACAAAGGCGGACGTTGACAAGGCTGCGGTAAAGCTAAAAGAGCAGAAGCCGCTCGTCAAAAAATACGTTATGGATCAGGTGTTCACCGAGATGGAAAGCGGTCAGGCGGCTATCGCTCCCTACTACGCCGGCGATATCGCGGTTATTATGGAGAACAACGAGGATCTTGACTACGCTCTCCCCGAAAACGGCTCTAACCTTTTCTACGACGCTTTTTGTATCCCGAAAACCAGCAAGAACAAGGAAAACGCCGAGGCGTTCATCAACTATATGCATAAACCCGAGGTCGCGGCGGAAAACTGCAAATACCTCCGCTACGGCTGCCCCAACGACGGCGCGCTCGAGTTCCTTGACGATGATATCAAGAACAGCGAGCTGACCTTCCCGAGCGACGAATACCTCGACAAATGCTATGTATTCGCCGACGTTGACCCCGACGTTTACGCCTATATGCAGGAGCAGTTTGTAAAAATTCAGGCTGAGTAAAAACACTAAAGCAAAAGCACTACTGACAACTTAACGTCAATAGTGCTTTTTGTTTAGGAGAATGAATATGAAAAATCTTTCAATGCTCTTATCTCTACTGATCGTACTCTCCGCTGTGCTTTGCGGCTGCGGCGGCGGTTCACAGAGCTCAACCGCGGATAAAACTCCGCTGACGATCGACCGCGACAAAAGCTACAACTACAATACCCGTGAGATTTGGTGCGACAACAACGGCAAAAAAATCTACGGCGTCGCCTATATCCCCGAGACCGAGCACACGGTTCCGCTCGTAATTTCCAGCCACGGGCTCGGCACTAATCACGAGTCGGGCATCGGCTACGCCAAGCATTACGCCGAAAAGGGCATCGCAACCTACTGCTTTGACTTTTGCGGCGGCACAAAAAGCACCGACACAAACAAAAGCGACGGCAAAAGCACGGATATGTCCGTAATGACCGAGGTGTCCGACCTTGAGGCAGTAATAAACGCCGCTCAGACTTGGGATTTTGTCGACAGCAGCCGTATCTTTTTGCAGGGCGGCAGTATGGGCGGACTTGTCAGCGCTATCACGGGACTAAAGCAGCAGGACAAGGTCGCGGGGCTTATCTTGCTCTACCCCGCCTTTGGAATCTACAACTTTATCCACTACGCATACAGCTCCCCCGACGACATAAACGGCACGATGGAGATAGTCGACGATATGGTCGTGGGCGAAGCGTTCTTCCGCGAACTGTGGGATTATGACGCAATGGAGCACATAAAGGATTTTAAGAAGCCCGTCATTATAATCCAGGGCAGCGACGATGACATCGTCAAGCCCGAAATGTCCGAGAACGCCTCAAAACTCTACCCCGACTGCGAGTACAAGGTGATCGACGGCGCGGGTCACGGCTTTGGCGGAAATGACCTTGACCAAGCGGCAGAATACGCGCTGGAATATCTGTATAAGAATTGCTGACGCAACTCTCAACTCATAACTCTTAACTCATAACTAAAAAACGCGGCACGAAGCCGCGTTTTTTTACATCGGATGTATCTTATTTTCTTTATCGAGCTTGTCGCCGTTTATTCCGACCTTGGCGTTGCGCCTTTTTTCAAAGAAATCGAGCGCCACCTTGGGGAACTGGGCGTAGGACAGCACGTCCTCCTCCTGCTCCATCCACTCGGCGATTTCACCGCGGAGCTTGTCGAGCTCGGGCTCGAGCCTGTCGGCGGGTCTGCCGTGGATTATCTCCATATCGCCGCAGATCTTCTTTTGAAATTCGGGGTCGATCGGCATCGGGGTAGTGCCGTACTCGCCCGCGACCATTCCCTTGAATTCGTTGGTGCACATACTGTAGCGCTCGCCCGTGATGACGTTGAACACCGCCTGGGTGCCGACGATCTGTGACGTGGGCGTTACGAGCGGCGGATAACCCGATTCCTCGCGCACGCGCGGAACTTCCTCGAGCACCTCGTGTAGCTTATCCTCCTTGCCCGCCTGCTTTAGCTGCGAGAGCAAGTTGGATAACATTCCGCCCGGCACCTGATAGATAAGCGCCTTTGCGTCTGTGGCGAGCATTTTGGGGTCGAGCAAGCCGCTCTCTAAATATTTATCGCGGAGGGTCATAAAGTATTCGCGAACTTCGGCGAGCTCCTTTATGCTGAGCCCCGTATCAAACTCCGTGCCCTCTAACGCCGCGACCATAGACTCGGTGGGAGCGTGCGAGGTTCCGAGAGCGAGCGGACTGATAGCGGTGTCGATCGCGTCGGCTCCTGCCTCTACCGCTTTTAACAGGCACATCGAGGCGAGCCCCGAGGTGTAGTGGGTGTGAAGCTGGAGCGGTATCTCGGGCAGGGCGGTTTTTATCGCCTTTACAAGACTTTCCGCTCTACTCGGGGTGAGCAGAGCCGCCATATCCTTAATGCAGATAGAGTCCGCGCCCGCGTCGGCGATCCTCTTGGCGTACTCAACGTAGTATTCGTCTGTGAATACGGGACCCGTTGTGTAGCTGATCGCGACCTGAGCGTGACCGCCCTCTTTGTTGGCGGCGGAGATAGCGGTTTTTAGGTTCTTTATATCGTTGAGCGCGTCAAATATCCTGATTATATCTATGCCGTTGTAGATTGAACGCTGAACCAGATACTCAACGCAGTCGTCAGCGTAGTGGCGGTAGCCGAGCATATTCTGACCGCGGAAGAGCATTTGCAGCTTGGTGTTCGGGCAGTGCTTTTTGATTGTGCGCAGCCTTTCCCACGGATCCTCGTTGAGGAAGCGCAGGCAAGCGTCATAGGTCGCGCCGCCCCAACATTCGAGCGAATAATAACCGATTTTATCGAGCTTATCAAGGATGGGAAGCATCTTTTCCGTAGTCATCCTTGTAGCAATGAGCGACTGGTGCGCGTCACGCAGAGCAGTCTCGGTGATTTTTATCTTTTTTGCCATTACTATATCCCCTTAATCAAGCGTTACGAGCACCTTGCCCGAATCAACAGCCTCGCCCTTTGCAACTTCTATTGAAGCAACGGTGCCGTCCTGCGGAGCCTTTACGGGAGTTTCCATCTTCATAGCCTCGATAAACACGAGGTCGTCGCCGGACTTTACAGCCTGACCTGATGATACCGCGACTCTTACGACCGTGCCGGGCATTGGAGCCTTGATCTCAACGCTGCCCTTTGCGCCTTTGGGAGCGGCGGGCTTTGCGGCGGGCGCTTCCTTCTTTGCGGGAGCGGGAGCGGCTGCGGCGGGAGCAGCGGATTCGCCGAGCTCCTCTACCTGTACGTCATAGGCTGTGCCGTTTACTGTGATCCTTAAATTTTTCATAACTGATTACCCCTTTATATTGTACTGTGTTTTTTGGCTACTGTCGGGACGCGCTTGCCCGCGAGCATATCGAGGGCTGAGAGCAGAGCGTCGCGCAGCTCTTCTTCGGCGCAAACACCGTCTACATAGCCGTTTTGCGCCGCGTTAAAGGCGGAAAGGTTTTCACTTGCGAACTTATCCGCCGCCGCCTTTTGCTCGGGAACGGGAACATTCATCACGTCGGGAGCCATAATAAACGCTGCCGCCTCGGTATTTACCGGAGAGATGACCGCGTCGGGCAGAGCGTAAACGACGTCGGCATTTGCGCCTGTACCTGCCAGCGCGATATACGCGGAGCCGATAGCCTTGCCGACGACTACCGAGATCTTGACCGTGGTGGCCTCGGCGTATGCCGCGGTGAGCTTTGAAGCGGAGTTGAGGCACTCAAAGCCGTCGCAGTCGACAAAGGTAAGTACGGGAATAGAAAACGCGTCGCAAAAACGCACGAGCTTTGCGGCTTTTTTCGCTGATTTGCAGTCGAGCGTACCGCCTGTTGTGCGAACAACGCCGACGACCTGACCGCCGAGACGCGCGAGCCTTACTCTGGCGTTATCACCGAAGCCCTCAAAGAGCCTGAGCTTTGTGCCGCCGTCAACGAGCTTGCTGACGATGCACTTGCCGCCGAGTCCGTCGGGGTCATCGGGAACCGATTCCGCCGCCGGAACGAGGTTGTTTGACGGAAGATATGCAGCCAAATTCCTCGCCTGAGCGATCGCGTCATCGCTGTCCTTTGCGATAAGCGCCGCCGTGCCGTGTTCAAAGTTAAATTTAGGATCGGCGTTTTTGCCGGTCACGTCAAGGCTGAGCTGAGCCTTCTCGCTCATAATTACAAAATCCGCGCTGACCGCATTGAGCGCGTTAGTGCCGAGGCAGTCGCCGAGCACTACCGACACCTGCGGAACTACTCCCGAAGCCTTTGAAGCGAGCTTTATCACCTCGCCGCAGCCCGCGAGCAGATCATTGCCCTCGGTAAGTCTGCCGCCCGCGCTGCTGTAAAAGCCGAATACCGGAGCGCCTGTTTTGAGCGCCAGCGAATAAAGCTTTTTGAGCTTTTTGCCCTGCGCGGTGCTGAGCGCGCCGCCGCTTATATCGCTGTTCTGCGCAAAAGCGTAGATCGGCAGGCCTTCTACCAAACCGAAGCCCGCCGTTACCTCGGCAAAGCCGTCGCCCGATTTTACAAAGGCGTCGAGCTCGGTAAAGCTGCCCTCGTCAAAAAATCCCGTCAGGGTTTTATACGCGGAAGTCGAAGCAATCTGCTCCCTTGCGGCATTGATTTTTTCAATACTCATATTCATTCCTCCAAAACGCCTATTATACTAAAATATATTATACCTCAAACAGCTTTAAAGTACAAGGCGTTTTTGATTATTATTATTCTGAATTTTTGCGTAGTTATAAAAAAGTATTATTTTGTAAGGTACAGTCTTGACTGTACCGGGGCTGTACACCATACATTTAATTATTAATCTTCGGGAAGGTCAAGACCTTCCCTTACAAAAATAAAGGGCAGCCGCAAGGCTGCCACTGTTAATTGTTAATCGTTAATTGTTAATTGTTAATTGACTATATGCTCCTGCCGTTCACTATGGGGTTCGCGGTCAGGTTTTTTATCTCTTTTTCGGTCAGGTCGCGCCAGTCGCCCTGCTTGAGCATTCCCATTTTTACTCCGCCGATCTGCGTTCTTTTGAGTCTTGCGACCTCAAGCCCCACCGCGTCGCACATCCTGCGGATCTCGCGGTTTTTGCCCTCGTGGAGTATCATCTCGAGCACTACCCTGCCGGGCTCCTTGTGCACAACATGGACGATGGCGGGCGCGGTCTTTTTGCCGTCGAGCTCAACGCCTGTCTCGAGCTTTACGAGCTGATCCTCGGTTATATCGGGGCGCACGGTCACGCGGTAAATTTTGTAAACGCTGTTGCGCGGGTGCATAATTTTGTTAGCGAACTCGCCGTCGTTAGTAAAAACCAGCATACCCTCGGAATCCTTGTCGAGCCTGCCGATCGGGTACACCCTCTCGCCCACGTTCTCTACGAACTGGGCGACGCATTTTCTGCCGCGCTCATCGCTCATCGTGGTGATGAATCCGCGCGGCTTGTTGAGCATTATGTAGCGGAAGCTCTTGCGCGGAATAACAATGCGCTTGCCGTTGACATAGACCTTGTCCTTGTCGGTGACCTTGTCGCCGAGGATCGCGGCCTTGCCGTTTATTTTGACTTTCCCCTGCAAAATCAGCTCCTCCGCCTTTCGGCGCGAGGCGACTCCGCACTGGGAAATGAATTTTTGAAGTCTTATCGGTTCTTTTTTATCCATTAAATATTTTTTCCTTTATTATTTCAAACAAGCTCTTAGAGGAACGAGCATACTCAACGCCGTTTTGCGCTTTAATGCTTGATTTGCGGATCAATTTTCCGTCAAGTCTGTACTCGACCGCTCCGAGCGTTGCGCCGTCCTCTACGGGCGCGAACAAAAAGCTGTCGAGCAAAATTTTCTTGGTGACTCTCCCCTGCTTTTCCTTTGGCAGAACGATTTCAAATCCTTCCGAGCCGGCGGTCACGGTTTCGCTCTCGCCGCCAATTACGGGAACTTCCGCGGAAAAGCCCTTATCGCTGTAGCAGCATAGCTTAGAAAATCCGTAGTTGTACAGCGCGATATGGTCGCTCCAATCCCGTTTGTCGTCGAGCGTAACGCAGATAAGCGTAAGGTCGTCGCGCTTTGCGGCGGTCACAAGGCATCTGCCCGCGGCAGTGGTGTAGCCCGTCTTTCCGCCCACGCAGTCCTTGTACAGCGACAGCAGCTTGTTGTGGTTATTATAGGTCATATGCTTGTCGGGCGTTATGAAGTTGACCGTCGCGCTTTTTTGCGATATCAAATCCGACATCTTCCTGTTTTTCAAAACCTCAGCCATAAGCAGAGCCATATCATAAGCGGTGCTGTAGTGGTCGTCATCGTCCAGTCCGCTCGGGGTGACAAAGTGCGTGTTCTTCATACCGATGCTTTGCGCGCGGCTGTTCATCAGCTTTGAAAATCCCTCAAAGCTGCCCGAGACAGATATTGCCGCGGCGTTTGCGGCGTCGTTGCCCGAGCACATCATCATACCGGCGGCGAGGTCGTCGAGCTTCAACGTATCGCCGTATTCGAGGTACATCGAGCTGCCCTCGGCGGTCATCTTTTTATTGAACGTGACATTCTTGTTGCCCATTGCGGCCTGTTCAAGCGTGAGCAATGTTGTCATCAGCTTAGTGGTGCTGGCGGGCTTTCTACGCTCATCTTTATTCTTTGAAAGAATTATGCTGCCGTTTTGCGGACAGTAGAGCACATAAGCCGCCGCGGATGGTTTCGGGACATCCTTTTCCTGTGCCGACGCGGTCGACGCGCAGAATATCAGCAGGGAGCCGAGTAAAACGCATATTATTTTTTTCATAAACACACCCCATACAATTTATGCCCGGGGCGCGCCGTTGATTACTTAAACGTCAACGTCGTCAACAGTGATCTCTGAGAAATCGTCCTCTTGCTTTTGAGCCTTCTTCGCCTTGCGGTTGCTGATAACGCCCTTGACCTTGTCAACAACGTCGGGAACCATAGCGATGATCTGATCTACCGCGCCGACATTTCCGTCGACCGAGATCAATCTTACGTCGCCCTGATAAACAGTGAGGAACGCTACAGGCTGGATAGTAACGCCCGCGCCGCTGCCGCCGCCGAAGCAGTCCTTGTTCTCCTTCTTTGTGGGGAGGTCGGAACCGCCGGAAGCAAATCCGTAGCTGACCTTGGAAACGGGGATGATCAAAGTGCCGTCAGCCGAGGTAATGGGCTCGCCGACGATAGTGTTGACATCGATCATCTCCTTGATTTTATCCATTGTGACATTCATTAAATTACCGATAGGATGCTCCATATCATTATCTCCTTTATTATAGTCCGGATCGTTCTCGGACAAATATTTTTCTAAATCTGAGTTTTTGCCGCGCCGCAAACTCCACAGGAGCTTGAGCGCCTTAAAGCCGTGTTTGAAAACAAGCGCGACTATCCAAACTATCCTTATCCTCAGCGAAATATCCGCCGAATAAAAAGATTCGTGACCGACTGTAAAGTCGGGGGCGATGTCTACGCCGTAGTTTTTGCACTTTGAAATGCTTGTCAAAATGCTGACTGCGGGATATACCGAAAGGCAAAAGTAGCCGTATTTTACCGCGGTGTCGTCCGCGTCCGTCCCCGCGTAGGTTATGCTGATGTTTAAGGTTTTTATTTTAAGGTGCTTAAAGAAGTCCCTGAGCACTCCGCGCGCGATGATCGCCGCCTGGCGGATAAACTCTATGAGCCAGCCGATCCCCTTTTCTTTGATAAGGTTGGTCTTTTTTTCTTCGGGCTCTTCTTCTTTTTCTTCCTTTTTCTTTTCTTTCTTTTTTTTCTTCTTTTCTTTTTTTGGTTTTTCGGGTTTTGGCGGATATAGCGTTATTGACACAAAGCCGATTTTCAGCTTTGCCCAAAGGTCGTCCTCAAAACCGACGTCAACGCCGACGGGAATAATCATAATCAGCGCGATAAAAAGGATTATTCCGATTAAAATGTACCAGCCGACCACGGATAATCCCTCCTTATATTGCGGGGTGCCCCCGCTGTCAAATCGAGAAGAAAGATTGATTTTGGGGAAAACTCAATTGCCCGACAATAAAGTTTGCAATTATGATTGTTTTTCCACTCTATCTTCACGAATCGGACGCATCGTCACTTTGCTCATCGAATACCGACATTTGGACGTCGCCGCTTTCTTCCCCGGCTTCTTCTTCCTTTTTCTCGCCGTCCTCGGGCAGCGGCGGAAGCTCGTCAAGGCTTGATATATTAAAGCAGCGCAAAAAGTGCTCCGTAGTGCCGTAAAGCAGCGGTCTGCCCGGGAGCTCGAGCCTTCCCTTTTCTTCGACAAGACCCTTTGTTGTAAGGCTGCCGATAACTCCGCTGCAGTCGACGCCCCTGACCTGCTCAACGAACGCCTTGGTAACGGGCTGGTTGTACGCGACGACCGCCAGCACCTCAAGCGCCGCCTGAGAAAGCGGGGTGTTCCTGCGCAAATCCATTACCGTGCGTATCTGCGGCGCGTAGTCCTTGACCGCCGTCATCTGATACGCGGAGTCGAGCTTTATTATTGTTATGCCCCGGTTTTGCGCGCTGTAATCACCGATCAGCTTGTCCACGGTCTCTTCGACCTGCTTTTCGGTGATCTCAAGCGTCTGGGCGATCCTTGATTTTTCTACCGAGTCGCCGCTCGAAAAGAGTATCGCCTCTATTGCGGCGGAAATATTTATTTCTTCCATATTAGTCCTCAATCATTCTTACAACGGCGTTTTCGCCGCTTCCCTCTATGCGTATGCGCTTGCCCTTGACGAGCTCAAGGGTCGCGAGGAAAGTAGCCACAAGCTCGCTTTTGCCCTCGCACGCTTCAAAAATCTCGTGATACTCCAGCTTTTTTCCGTGGCGGAGCCTGCGCATAAGGTGGATGATCTTTCCGTTTACCGAAACGATCTTGTGCGCCACTATCCCCGAAAACGCCTGCTCGGACGGCGGGAGCTTGCTTTTTCCTCTGCCGACCGCGCTGACATACGCCTTTGCTATATCGGTGCTCGGGTGGGTGCGGTTGTAGGTCAGGTCAAACTCAACGGGTGACGGCGCTCTGAAAAACGTGTCAAAGTCATAGATAACGCCTAATTTTGCGGCGATCTCACGGCAAACGGCGTATTCGAGCAGCTGACCCGACAGCTCCTTTTTGAGCTCCTCCGCCTCGTCCTCGTACTTGGGCAGCAGCATCACCGACTTGATATACACAAGGCGCGACGCCATCGTCAAAAACTCCGAGGCGATGTCCATTTGGTTTTCCTGCATCAGGTCGATCTGCTCCATATACTGGTCGAGCAGGTCGGAGATTTGGATATCGTAAATATCTATTTTGTTTTTTGAGATCAAAGTCAGCAGCAAATCGAGCGGCCCCTCAAAGACGGGCAGCTTGTATTGCAGGGTGGTTTCCATACTCTCTCCCCTATGAGATCATATTGAACGGAAGCGCGGCAAGCCACGACATTCCCTGAAACAGAGCGTTTGAAAGGTAGCTCAGCAAACCCCTTAACGGTCCGAAAGAGATCAGAGCGAAAAGCGCGATAAAGAAAAACATCTGGTATCTGTAGCAGAACTCGACCGCTCTGTCGGGCAAAAACGCAAAGAGTATCTTTGAGCCGTCAAGCGGCGGGATCGGCAAAAGGTTGAATACCGCAAGGTTGATGTTCACAATAATATAAAAGCTGAGGAACACATTTATAAAAGCTCCCGCAACGTTTGCAGTCATAAAGCTTCTTGCAAAACAGAACAGCGCATTGTTGATAAGCATTCCGACAAACCCTGCCACAAGGTTCGCCACAGGTCCCATAAGGGCCGTTATCGCCATACCGAGCTTGGGGTTCTTAAAATTGCGCGAATCTATCGGCACGGGCTTTGCCCAGCCGAAGCCGAACAGGATCATACAAAGCGCGCCGATTGGGTCGATATGGCTGAGAGGATTGAGCGATAGCCTGCCCCTCTGCTTTATCCCTTTGTCGCCCAGGCAGGACGCGGTAAAAGCGTGCGCCCACTCGTGGAACGGAAGTATCAGGAATATGATGACCAAGACCGCCAAGATCTCGGCAATGATTGTTTCAAAGGAAACTCTACCGCTAAACAGTTGTTGAAGCATTTTTACCTCCAAAGTTAACATAAGTATACATTATAGATTATACAATACTATAACAAAAATTACAAGTATTTAATTTAGGTAAAAAAGCAACGTGACGTTGCATCCGCTCGCGCCTGTTAAAACCTTTATTTTTACGGCCATTTATTTGACAGCGCGGTCAAAACTGCAAAATTTCCTATAATAAAATTTAAAAAAACACTTGCTTTTTTTCCCGTTTTCTGGTATGATAACAAAGTTAGGAATAGAATTTGATTTGATTAAGGAGGTGCAGACGCATGGCAAAATGTGAATTCTGCGGTAAGGATGTAAAGTTCGGCATCAAGGTTTCTCACTCACACAGACGTTCAAACGCCCAAGCGTGTATATGCTTGCACCCGTTGCTTACGTTCAGGTAAGGTAACAAGAGCTAACTAAATTTTACATCTAAGGGAACGGCGTTTGCTGTTCCCTTTATTTTTTATAATTGCAGGCTTTATTTTTTATAATTGCAGGGGCGGTCATTGAAAGAATCGCTCCGATTAAAAAAACAGCTGTCACTCTTTAGCGAGGATGACAGCTGTTTTATTGTCGGGTGACCGGGTTCTCTGTTACCGCTGAGCTATCTTCTCGAATTGGATGCAACGTCACGTTGCCGGATTGCGGTGTCGCCGCCGCGACTTAGTACATAATTTCTTTCTTGCGCATTACGAACAGGATCAGCGATGAAATCACTACTATCGCAAGGGAAATGAGCGCGTACATCACTCCGCCCGTCGGCACGATACCTGGGTACGGAGGCTTTTGCTCATCTTTATTATCATCCGGGTTGACTGTGGGCGCGGTGGGCTGAGTAACCTGAGCCGCCGGAGTTGACGGAACCGTCGCCGCCGTGGTCTGAGTGGGTGTTGTAACGCCGCCGATAACCGAACCGTTTTGGTCGGTCACGAGCTCGGAGCCGGACTGAGATGAATAATCGGTCGCCTGAATAAAGTTAGACGCCGTCAGGGTTGTCATCTTTGTAAGCTTAACGGAAGCAGGATCCAGGTTAGGGGTTTCGATCGAATCGCTGACAACGCATATCTCTTCTTTGGAATTTGAATAGCCTGTTTTGGGGTCGATCTCGGACACTATCATATTCTCAACGGTCAGGTCGATCTTGGAAAGGATCGGCTCGTCGGGACTGATATTGATAACGTCAAAGATGATCTGAACAAACGGCTTGTCCTGACTTGAAAAATCAAACAGTTTCATATCCGACGCGCAGTAACTTATTTTGCCCTTTTCGGGGAACATCAAAACAGAGTTTTCTCCGATAGAGGAGCAGACGCTTTGCAAGGGGTTCTTTTCAGGATTAAAGCTCAGAGATTCGGTGTCGTAAATCAAATTCCAGTTTACGCTTAAAATATTCTTGGTTGAATGGAGCCAGTAGGTTACGGTGATCTCCTTGGTATTCGCGTTGTATTCTGCGCCGGACTTAGGGAAGAAGTTAGATATAGCGTTGACTGTCAGCGCGGGGAACTTTGCGGGGATTATTGACTCGGTCGTAGCGATCTCCGAAGCCGATGGGTCGGTCGACGATGAGTATTCAGTAGGATCAACATAGCTTGGGTCAACGATGTTATCCTGCGCGCCTGCGTCAAACTCCTCGGCGTAAACAGTGAACAAAGAAACAATAATCAAAAAGACGGTGAGGATAATTACAAAAGCCCTTGCAAATGCGGGTTTTATCATTATTCTCACCTCCGTTGATGTTTCTTTACATATTTATTTTATTATACAACATTTTACAATAAAAATCAAGTTTGCGAATTTGTAATATTATCGAAACAAAAACATCACTCGCGCTGACTCATACGAAGCCCCCGTCAGCAGAGCTGACACCTCACCAAACAAAAACACTTTCGACATTGCTGCCGAAAGTGTTTTTAAGTTAATTATTTACAGATTATTTGCTTGAACGTCTCTTGCGAACGAAGTAGAATACGCCGAGGCCTGCGATCAATACTGTGCAGAGGAGCACGGGACCTGCAAACTGGCCTGTTGCGATAGCGCCGTTAGAGTCGTTGCTGCCTGTTCCTTCGTCAGATGTTGAACCTGAGCTTGAACCTGCGTCGTTGTTATCGGGATCCGGGATAGAACCATCGCCATCTGTTGCATTCTGAGTTGCAGGAGCAGTTGTTGGATCGGAAGCAGGATCTGTAGGTACCACGATCTCAGATGTGTCTTTCCAATACTTGCCTGTGAAGTTACCGAATACTACATAATCCAGATCAGGTGTTTTGTCATAAGCGTTAGTGTGCTTTCTGGTAACGAAGTAGAAGTAGAATCCACCGTCAAGACCAGCTTTTTGACTTACGGGAGAAACAGCTGCTCTGTCGGTATTTACTGTATCAACTACAAATACCATATCATCAAGGTAATGATAAATGCTGTCATCTTCTTTGCTGTAGAAGAAGTTCTTTGCATAGGGACCGAACTCAGGAATCTGGAAGTTAGGATTCTTTTCAAAATCATCTAAATAATTGTCATAAAGATAATCCCAGAACTCCTTGGGGAAGTAGTCTGAGTCGCCCTCACCAAGGTACTCAAGCTGTACGAGGTCCTTTGTTTGCATAGCAGCATTGTACTCGGGATATTTTGTATCCATACCGCCGTCGATGAAGTTAGAGAAGATCATCGAAGCAGTGTTCTTAGGAACCTGAGATGTGTAAAGGTTAACCTGGTCGCCCTTCTTCATCTTCCAGCCGGGCCAACCGTGACCTGCAGCTGCGGGAGCTTCGTCAGGGTTATCCATGCTGCCCCACCAGTAAAGGCCTGCTGTGCTGCCGTACTTTTCCCAAGTTTTACGAGCGTCAGAACCCTCTGCGCCGGTCCACGCACCGGGAATGGCAACATTAATATTGTTGCCGAGGGTGTGTACTCGGGAAGACGATTGGCGCTAGGCGGAGCCAATTCTGCAGAAGCAGTCATAACACTGCCGGCAAGAGCCGAGAATGCAAGAGTGCCCGCAAGAGCAATACCTAAAAGTCTCTTTTTCATTTTATTATTCCTCCAATTCATTTCCGATTATTTCGGTTATAACTATTATATAACATAATATTTAAAAATGCAATATTATATTAAAAATAATTTTTTGTAAGTTTCTACAAATTTTGGCTGTATTTTTAGTTAAACATACAAAACCAAGTTATCAAATATTATCATCATCGTCGTCGATTTCGCCGGCTTCTTCCATTGCCTGCTGTTCGGCGTTCAAATCAAATTTTGGCTCGTCGACATCATCATCAAAATCATCATCAGATTCTTTATTCTTTCTTTTAGCAAGGATGATTGCGACCACGATCAAAGCTATGATAACAGGAACGGCAATAGCAACGAAAATCCAAGGATTGGTGCCGGAATTGTCTTTTGTGACGTCAACTACATTTGAGTCAGCATCAGCGTTCTGATCGGCGCGATTACCGACAACAGATTCGTGGTTGCCCCGGTTGGGAGAATTCTCCTCGCCCTTTCCGTCAACATAGTTGATGTACTTTGACTGGCGATTTGCAAGAGTATCGGGATCTTTTGATATGGGAAGAACTCCGTCTGAAACGATTTTATCGTCACCGGTTGCAAGATCATAGGTCCAGGAGAAAGATTTAAGAGTTTCCGAATTATTATTATTCTCTCCGAAAAGTTCGGTAACAAAGTAGCTGATCTCTGCATCGCCACCATCGATTGCCTTGAAATCGCAGGAGAAAATCTCAGTCTTATCAGAACAATTTACCGGATTGCTTAAGTCAGTCCATTGGAGATTGATCTTACCTTCTTTGCTCGGATTACAAAAAAGTGTGTCAAAGGATTCGGACTTAATGGAGTCCTTGACGAACTCGAGCTTTTTGGGGTCATAAAACAGGCGAAGCTCAAAGCCGGCAACATTCTCTCTGGTGTCTGCAAGATTAAGGGTAAAATGAACGGTATCACCCTTTTTTACCGTATCCTTTGCGTCGTTGATTTTAAGGGTATCCTCGGCAAACGCGGTTGAAACCGAGGCAAATATAATCATTGCGACGATAAAGAACGAACCAATTTTTGCAAGGTAGTGTTTCATATCTTCAGTCCTTTTACATTATTGGTATTATTATATAACATTTTAAAGAAGATTTCAATGCAAAATGAGTTATTTTCAAATAATTTTCAAATATTTTGGCGAATAATGGGGTAAAAGAGTGGATTTAGGCATAGCAACAGCATATAATCTCGTCAGCAGACTTCAACATTAATTTAAAGGCTCCCCTGTCGCGGTGGCGACACCAGCAACGTGACGTTGCATCCAAAACGAGAAGATAGCTTTGTGTTATGTGAAAACTTTTATTCCCGACCGCAAACTTTTCCGTAAAATATTAAAGCTCCCCAACACTTGTTTTAGGAAATTCCCCCGTTGGGGCAATGTCACGAAGTGACAAAAGGTGATTCCCTTTTTAAGGCAATGTCGTCAACTTAAGGTTTTTCGTAGGGGCGGACCCATGTGTCCGCCCGCGAGAACCAGACGTATGTTCACGCAGAAAGACTGGATAGGACATCAAAGTATGATTGAACGCCCTCGGGAGCACACGCGGGTGCTCCCCTACAATGGCAAGGAAAAGTATGCGCCCCGTTTTAGTCAACAGACTGAGTGCTGTCGGAAGCGAAGCCCCCTCCGTCACGCCTTGGGGCAGCGCCTCCCCTAAAGCACTATCGTGCATCAGGGGAGGCTTTAAATTGTAAAGGAAAAGTTGGTAAAAGCGGTATGAGATCCTTCGGCAAGCCTCAGGATGACAGAATTTTTGCGTTACCGATAGCTGAACTGAACTGTCGGGCGACCGAGTTTTCCAATACTACCGAGCTATCTTCTCGAACTGCCCGCGGGGGCTTCCCCGCAAAAAACACCCTCCGACGAGTCGGAGGGTGAAAAACTATATTTTTTTATCTAATCAACTAAACGTGATTCAGCGGATTATTTGTCTTCTCTTCTCTTGCGAGCGAAGTAAATACCAGCTGTTGCGGATACAAGTACAAGGAGGATGATAATTGCCATAGATGCACTACCAGTCTGTACTGCGCCGCTTGAAGATGATCCGCTGCTACCGCTGTCAGATGTTGAACCGCTGTCGGGTGACGCTGCGTTGTCGCCGTTGTCGCCGGCCTCGTCAGAAGCGGATGTTGCGTCTGCTGATGTTGTACCGATTTCCTCGGTAGTTGTTGTGGGCTCCTCGGGAGCTACTGTTGTGGGCTGCTCAGCTGTGGGCTGCTCAGTTGTGGGCTGCTCAGTTGTGGGCTGCTCAGTTGTGGGCTGCTCAGTTGTGGGAGCCTCAGTTGTGGGCTGCTCAGTTGTGGGAGCCTCAGTTGTGGGAGCCTCAGTTGTGGGCTCGGGATCAACGTGCGGTACGAACTGAGTTACGTCAAGGTTAACTGTAACGTCGCCGCCGTCAATTGCCTTGAATACGAGTGTAACGAACTTATCGTTTGCCTTGAACTCGAACGGATTGTTTGCGTCAGAAGCAACTGCTGTGATCTCGCCGTCATTTACGCTGTAAACAACTCTTGAGTCAGCAATGTTAGGCATAAATCCGCCGGTTGAGAGCAACTCGAGCTTGTCAGCATCATATGTGAGGTTCCACTGAATTGTGTCAACCTTCTTAGCCTCATCAAAGATGTAAGATACATAAACCTTGTCGCCAACCTTGACTGTCTGAGACTGAGTCGGGAACATGTTAGATGTAGATGAAACGTTGAGGTCCTCGATTACTGTTGTGGGCTGCTCAGTTGTGGGCTGCTCAGTTGTGGGCTGCTCAGTTGTGGGCTGCTCAGTTGTGGGCTGCTCAGTTGTGGGCTGCTCAGTT
>CADBXH010000062.1 GCA_902798605.1 uncultured Ruminococcus sp.
AGCGAGCATTTTGGGATCTGTAAGATCGTTGATAGCTACTACTTCGTAACCCTCTGCGCCGAACATCTGTCTGAAAGCAAGACGTCCGATACGGCCGAAGCCGTTGATTGCAACTTTTACTGACATAATAAATTCCTCCTAAAAATTAAGATATATATATTATATTACATTTTTTTTATTTCTTCAATAGTTTATCGGCAATTTAAGCCCGATTTTTTGAAAATTTTTCTAAATTTGCTTTACAATTCTGCAAATTTGTGATTTTGTTTCTGTCAATAACGCTATATTGCCGTCTGTCATCGGCGTCGAAAAGACATATTTCGATATTGTAATTATTTTTCGGCAAATCGCTTTGTTTCCGACTTGACATATCCTTGATTTTATTATAGAATTATTCTATGATCCATTATTATGGAGTAATGGGTCCGCAGAGGATAAAATGGAGATATCCTTTGTTATTCTTTTTATCAGACTCTTTAACAGAGCCGTTATATATAGATATTTTTTATTTAGTTTAATAACTTAACAGTTGTTTTTAAAAAATATTTAAAATCTAAAATTGAATATCTAATTAACGGCACCTTAAAGGTTGTAATGGAATTTGACTATTGAAAAACTATTACTAAGGAGGTGTCAGTAAGAATGCAGTTACCAATTGTGATAATCTGCATCGTTGCTGCGTTGTTGGTCGGCGCCGCAATCGGTGTGTTCTTTGGTATCCAGATCCGCAAAAGCACTGCCGAAAAAGAGATAGGCAGCGCTGAGGAAGAAGCCAAGAAGATCGTATCGGACGCTATCAAAACTGCCGAAGCCAAGAAGAAAGAGGTTATTCTTGAGGGCAAGGATGAAGTCCACCGATTCAGAACCGAGAGCGAAAAAGAAATTTCCGACCGACGCAAAGAGGTTCAGCGCCAGGAGCGCAGGATCCAGCAAAAGGAAGAAACCCTTGACCGCAAGCTTGATAACGTCGAGAAAAAGGACGAAAAGGTCAACAAAAAGCTCAAAGAAGCTGACCAGAAGCTCGCTGAGGTAGAGACTCTTAAAAAGAGCCAGTTTGAGATGCTCGAGAAGATCTCGGGCTACACCGCAGAACAGGCAAAGAGCTACTTGCTCTCGCAGCTTGAGGACGAGCTCGCTCACGAAAAATCCGTCAAGATAATGGAGTATCAGGAGCAGCTCAAGGAAGAAGCCGATGACAAGGCTCGAAACATTATTTCACTGTCTATCCAGAGACTTGCCGCCGAGCAGGTCGCTGAGGCTACTATCTCGGTTGTACCCCTGCCCAATGACGAGATGAAGGGCAGGATCATAGGACGTGAGGGTAGAAACATCAGGGCTATAGAGACGCTTACGGGCGTAGACCTGATTATTGACGACACACCGGAAGCGATCACACTGTCGTGCTTTGAACCGGTAAGACGCGAGGTTGCGCGCATAGCGCTCGAAAGACTAGTTTCGGACGGACGTATCCACCCCGCAAGAATTGAAGAAACTGTTGAAAAAGCGAGACGCGAGGTCGACGCGACTATCAAGAAGGAAGGCGAACGCGCCGTTCTTGAGGTCGGTATACACAACATCCACCCCGAGCTTGTTAAGATGCTCGGAAGGCTGCGTTACCGTACCAGCTACGGTCAGAACGTACTTAACCACTCTATCGAGGTCGCTTACCTTGCAGGCTTAATGGCAAGCGAGCTCGGGATCGACCCGACACTCGCAAAACGCGCGGGTCTTTTGCACGATATCGGTAAGGCTATCGACCACGAGGTCGAGGGCACACATATCCAGATCGGCGTAGACCTCGCCAGAAAATATAAAGAAAGCGACGCAGTTATCCACGCTATCCACGCGCACCACGGCGACGTTGAGGCAAAGACCATAGTCGCCTGTCTTGTTCAGGCTGCCGACGCATTGTCAGCGGCACGTCCGGGCGCAAGACGCGAGAACGTAGAGAATTACATCAAGCGCTTGCAGAAGCTCGAGGAAGTCGCCTCATCATTCAACGGAGTTGACCGCTCGTTCGCTATCCAGGCAGGTAGAGAAGTAAGAGTTATGGTCAAGCCCGAAGTCGTAAATGATGAGAGAATGATCCCCCTCGCCAGAGAGATTTGTAAGAAGATCGAGGAGGACGTTGAGTATCCCGGCCAGATCAAGGTCAACATAATCCGCGAAAGCCGCGCCGCGGAATTCGCAAAATAAAAACGTGACGTTTTATCCGGCGCGCCTTTGGAGAAAGCGGTTGAAAGCTTTACCGCGGACTGACGGCGCATCAAAAGTTCGGTGTGACATCACAAATTTACACATAATTCAAATAGAGTTAATACGCAAAAACAGCGCTTCCGCAAAAACGGAAGCGCTGATTTTTATTATTGTTTTTGTTTTCCTAACCTCTTATCCAGCCGCACTGCCAATTTGCCTACATAATAAACCAATAAGATTTCCGGAACGCACAAAATCGCCAGTTGAATAGCGCTCCAAAACAGTATAACATGATATTCCCCACCGTACATTAAATAAAGCGAAAATGACTTTAAAAACGATTCGGCCAACAGCGATTTTAATACCCACGCAATGATTATTCTTGGCAAAGTAAGCTGGTTTTTATACAATACAAATCCGCAAACAGCTCCGGTTATTGCCGCACAAAGATTGATACCGGGATTAGGCGCTCCGGCAGTCGGAACAAGTATTATAGCCAAGATATCCCCCAGCGCCCCTACAAATATAGACGCTATGGGACCGTACAACGCCCCGGCAATCGCTATAGGTATAAATGTTAATTTAATTTTAAGAGAGCTTCCAAACGGTAACCAAACGTTTGCTAATACTCCCAGAATAACACATAATGCAATCAGCATTGCTATCATTGTGATTGACCGAACGTTTTTTAATTCTTTTGCAGAATTAACAATTGCTTTTTTCGGTGACATATAATACCCCTCTCTCAAAAATAAAAAGGCGGACAGAAAACTGTCCGCCATACTATCATCACCAAATACAGCGGGATGCGAAACCGGTACCGCAGGCTGTCCTTTCGTCTCCGCGACAACTCCCCGTTCGCGGAACACTTCACGCACCGATCTCTACTCTGTTTTCGTTATTATTATATCATTAAATTTTGATTTGTCAAATGACTTTCGCAAAACTAATAAGCATAAATAGCATTAGATAAAGCCGCTCGTAAAAAACAAAACCCAATAAAAGATCATCACATAAACTTTTGGCAGTGATTTGGCCGTGAAATCGTAAGGGTCTCACCTGCAAAGTCAAGAAAATCTTCTGCTTATTATTTCTTTTTCTTTGACAAAGAAGTATTCATCTTTACTATCAGATTAGAAAGCGGCTTGTATATCAGTATCGCTATTACGCTGACGATCAGCCCCTTAACAAAGGTAAACGGAACATTAAAAATAAGAAGTGATTTTGGCAAAGTATCAGATACAGGCAAAATCGTCTTGTACATTCCGATAATCGGTGCCATATCGTTTTTAAACCACATAAACGCATATGCAGGATAAACAATAAAATAGTTGATCGGAAAACTAACTAAAGCCATTGCAAAAGCGCCTAAAAGACAAGCCGCCAAAGCTCCGCCTTTTGTCATACGAAATTTATATATATATCCGGCAACGACCGAGAAAACCGCACCAAGCAAGAAATTAGACAGTTCTCCTACGCCTCCTGATGATCCGAAAAGAAGGTGAATAAGATTTTTCAGAAAACAAATCACTACTCCCCACCAAGGTCCAAGCGCAAAAGCTCCAATCAGCTCAGGCAAATCAGAAAAATCAAGTTTTAGAAAAGATGGAACAATCGGAATTGAAAACTCAATGTATTGCAGCACGATTGCCACCGCAGTAAGCATTCCCGCCACCACTAATTTTGTTGTGATTGTTTTTTGCCGACTTTGTGTTTTTTGATTCATAAAAATACCTCCAAAGATTATTTCAAGTTGCCTTTGGAAAAAATAAGACCCGGCGCACAATTGTACGTCGGGGATTTTTAATGTAATAATACATCTTCTTTCATCCGGACTATGACCGTCGGTGCCTGAATCTCACAGGCTCGGCAAGCATAACGCTTGTTCGCGGACTTACAGGATACCCTGCTCACCGCCGGTGGAGAATTTCACTCCGCCCCGAAGACAACCTTCTATATTATTATATTACTATTTTTATTATATTACTATTTTTTATTTTGTCAACTCTTAAATTCGTCCTTGTGCCGGCTGTCGTAGACCTCGCACGGCGTGTTCAAATCGAGATACGCAATGTCGTGGTGGGGCTTTTGCTGTTCCTCGGGCGGCGGGGTCATATAGTCGCCGAAAACCATCGTCAAATACTCGTCGTAGCCGCTCATACACGGCATCCGCAAGCCCTCAAAGGTGACGTAGTCAACGCCCTCGTAGATGTGCTTGGGGTACTCGGGGCGCATCCACTTTGGTCCCGCGCAGAGCTCGGTCACGCACTTGTTCTCACTGAGCTTATACTTTGTCATATGGCGCTCAGCCATACGCCAGATCTTATTCCTGATTTTTTTGCCCCGGAATATACCGAGCAAGACCCTGCTGCCGAACGCCATAAGCCCGCCGTTGTTTTCGGGCACGATCTGCGCCAAAAACAGCGAGTATATCATTGTCCACATAAACTGCATTTTTCTCGCGAATCTGCCGTCGGGAGCGACGTCGAGCGGAAAAACATCGAGCACCAAGCCGTGAGGGATATCCACCGTGGTCTGGTTTGTCTTTACCATTGTGCAGCTTGTGTCGGTAATGGTTATAAAAATGTTGCCCGTGAACATATCGTCATCGGTTTTGAGCAGCTTGAACCTGCCGTCGGCGTGCTGTTCGCGCCAGAGCTTTGGCAATTTTTCGTAGTCCTCACGCAGGAGCATAACGTCGACGTCATCATCCCACGGAACGAACCCGCCGTTTCTGAGCGCACCGATAAGACCTCCTCCGATAAGGTAGAAGGCCAGGCCGTTTTTTTCACAAAAATCCCTGAAATACTCGAGCATCGGGAGCTGCTTTAGCTGAAGCTCCCGCAAAAGCTCAGGGGTCAACTCAACTTTATCCATAAATCATCTTACCACTGTATTTTTGATAACCTTACGCTTTACCTTCTCTATATGCTCCTTGGCGTGGCTATGGCGTATCTTTCTGCGCCAAAACGGTATTTGAAGCAGTCCGACTATAGTGCCGACGCCGTAGGCGACGTGCAAAAGCGGGAATATCAGCGGCAGCAAAATAAACTGCGGCTGGATGTTCTTTACCGTGCAGCAGCCCACCGTGTTTACAAAATCGAACATTCCGTAGATTATAAGCAGGATGTAGAGCATAAACGGATGGCCGAAGATTGCGAACACTATCAGGATAAGCAGCGCCATAACGAACAAAAACGGCGCAAAGTGGAAGTACGAAAGGCAGCCCGGGCACTCCGACACCGTCAGGCCTATCCACTTGCCGTTGGAGTACTTTTGCCTTATCATATGCTTTAGGGTGTTGCGCGAATGTTGATACGAGATTATATCAGGGCAGCAGCACATCTTAAAGCCAGCCTGTCTGATCCTGTAGTGGAACTCGTTGTCCTCGGTACGGCCGAGGTTTTCGTTAAATCCGCCCACGGTGGCGATGACCTTTCTGCGGTACGCCGCATGGAACAGGCTGTCCATATATTCCTTTTGGGTGGAGGGGCGTCTGTACGCCGCTACCGAACTGCCGAAAAGCGAATCCTCGGCGGCAAGGAGCGTCATCTTCCAAGAGCTAACGTTGGAGCTGATATTCGGACGACCGCCGCCCACTACGTTTTCTCCCTGTTTGAGGTTGTACACATTGCGCGAGACAAAGTTGCGCGGTATGCGCGCGTGAGCGTCAACGCGGATGATAACGTCGCCCGTGGCGGTCATAAGCGCGGCGTTCCAAGAAAACGCCTGGTTGCGCTTGGCGCACTGAACGATCTTGACGTCCATAAAACCGTAGTCGGTGTTTTTGAACTTTTCCATCCTCGCGTACGTCGCGTCGGTAGACATACTGTCTACAAAAACGATCTCGATTTTTTCGTGCGGATAGTCCTGAAGTGAAATATCACTGAACAACCCCTGAATAGCCTCCGCCTCGTTGTAGGCTATCATACAAAGTGAAACTACCATATTAAATTATCACCTATATTATTGTTCTGTGTGTCCTGTGAAAGCTGCTGCGGAGCGTACTTTTTCGCGGCTTTGTCGTCATCTGTCTTTTTGAGCCAGCGTGTGGAGTTTATCGCCGCGCACAGCGCGTAGGGTCCGACATAGATGACCGGCACAACAAAGAAGCAGAGCAGGATCCAGCCGATCATACTGAAAAAGAGCTTTAAAAACGCCCCGAAATGTCTGAACGAGAATCCGATGTAACCGAACATATACCTAACGGCACTGCTGCTGTCGTCGATCGCGTACAGGCAGAGCGGATAATGCAAAAACAGCGCGTAGATCAAGAACGCGAATACAGCCGAAGTCAGCCCGACTATAAATGCCGTCAAATCGCTTGTCTTTATGCTCAAGCCTAAAATATGTGTCAAACTGCCCTTTTTCATACCAAGCCCATCGACAAGCAACATATTCATTATTCCGCTGAAAAGGCTTGTTGCGGTGCCGTATATCAAAACCAGCACCATATTGATAAGGAGGGTCTTTAGGTATCTGCGGCCTCCCTTGAAGAAGTACAAAAGGTCGGTGATCTCATTGTTTTTATTTATAACCGCGTTTGCCGCCGCCTTGTACATACCGTTGAAGAACGGAGAGAGCAGCACGCCCGCGATAACCACGCCCGCAAGCGTCAGATAAAACGGGAGCTCCTTGCCCACCTCTATATCCTCGGTGTCGATATTGATCGCCTTGAACACCAGCAAAATGACATACATAGCGTTCTCAAGCAGAACAAATATCAGCGCGGACAGGGCTATACCCGAGATTATCGGCAGCGTATTGCCTTTCATTGATTCTCTCGCCTGTTTTTTTACTAATTTTTCCTTACTCATAAACTCAAATCCAAAAATCTTATTCCGTGTATAAACGGTACATTGCCTCGAGGCATATCTGCATATGCTTCAGGAAATTCTCTTTGTCAACGCTTTCGTCGGCGTTGTGCATCTTTATGTCGTCGCCCTTGAAGTTGGGGCCGAACGCCACTCCTCTGCCGCCGAGCTTGCGAGCGTAGGTCCCGCCGCCGGTCGAGTAGACCTCTGCCTCCTCGCCGGTCACGCTCTCATATGCCTCGCCGAGAAGCTTTATCAGCCCGCTGTCTTTTTTGACATACAGCGGTCTTTCGTGAAAAGTCACCTTTGCGCTTACTCCGCTGCGCTCGGCAACGTTTTTGAACTGCCTGATGATATAGTCGCCGTTGACGGTAACGGGATAGCGGATGTCGAATTCCGCCTTGGCTACCTCTCCCTCGATGTGGACGACTCCGAGATTGACCGTAAGCGAGCCCGAGACCGCGTCGCTCATCTTGATGCCGAACGACCTGCCGTTTGTCTCGCAGTTGTGCGCGTAGTCGATAAACGAGCATAACATTCCGATATCCTCAACATCATAGGCGTGGGTGATCAGATCTATCAGCGCCGCCGCCGCGTTGTAGCCCTTTTCGGGCTCGCAGGCGTGGGCTGCCTTGCCGCGGCTGATTATCATCAGACCGTCTATAGTGTAGTTGAACTCAAAGTCTCCGTCGCTCGCATCGGCAAAGCGCATAAGCGTCTGCTCGTCGTAGCTTGAGGAGTCGAGCATAACATACGCAAGATCGGGTACGGCGTTGACCGCCTTGCCCGAATGGAACTGTGACAGCACCTTTGCCTCGTTTGACGGGGTGCTGACCTCGATGTGGATTATACCCTTTTCCGCAAAGCAAATTCCGTATTCGCTGTCGGGGGTAAAGGCGAGGTCGGGCAGCGGCTGAGCCTTAAAGTAGCCTTCCATATCCTCCATACCCGTCTCCTCCGCGGTTCCGTAAATGGCGCGGAGCGTGTTTTTGCCTGTGACTCCGCCCTCTTTGAGCGCGCGCAGACAGTAAAGATTTACAAGCGCCGCTCCCTTGTCGTCGGCAATTCCCCTGCCGTAGAGCCTGCCGTTTTGCTCGGTAAGCGCGTAGGGGTTGACGCTCCAGTTGTTGCCCGCGGGCACAACGTCAAGGTGAGAGAGGACTCCGCAGAGCTTTCCGCCGCTTCCGAGCTGAACGTGTGCGCTCTGCCCGGTCACAAGCTCGCCCTCAAGCCCGAAATCCCGGGCGCGCGCCAGTATGAATTCGAGCGCCTTCTTGCACTCGTCGGGCTTTGCGCCGTCGACCGATTCAAGACTTATGAGCTTGTCAAGGTCGTCAAACAACTCGTCCTTATATTTTAAAATATTATCGCCAAACTTCATTATATATCCCTCCGGTTATCACGAACATTGGACTTTCCGGGTTTTCCGAACGTCATTATATATCTCGCCAGTTATCGCGGATATTTGACTTTCCGGATCTTCTGACCTTTTTTACAATAAAGACCGTCAGCACCGTGAGCAAATAAACAACATACGCCGCAAGCGCGCAAAGGCTAATCTTTATGCCTAAATCAAGCCCCGGAGTGCGGTACTTGAACACTATCTCGCTCTTTGTGTGACCGGGCACCCTGACCGCCATAAAGCCGTAGTCGACCTTTTCTACGTCTACGGGTTCGCCGTTCACCTCTGCGGTAAAGCCCTCACTGTAGGGAACCGAGAAAAACATCAGCTTGTCGTTTCCCTTGTTTTCGTATTCCGCTCTGAATCCGTCGTCCGTGTACTCAAACTTTGAACAGGTATCCTGTTTCAGCTTGTCGCACGCGTATTTAAGCTGCGCCGAACCGAAGGTGTAGTCGTCCGTAACGCTCTTGAAGTGTTCCGGAGCATCGCCGTAGAGCTCCTTGTATTTTTCCTCGGTATATCCCGTTATATCGGAGTATTTTTCCATCTGCTCGCGAGATAAGATCATTGCGTAAACGAGCGCCTGGGGACGTTCCTTTTCCATTATGCGCTCAAATTCCTCCTCGGTGATATAGCTGTCAAAGCAATATCCCATGGGGATGTAGTTTTCATCTATGTATATGTCAAAGCTGTTGCAGCTTTTTAGGTACTTCCAGCCGGGCATTTTGGTTCTGCCCGCGTTGTCGACAAAGCTCTTGTCAACGCTGAAATCCCCGTTGTCCATAATATAGTCAAAGTAATACTTTGTGCTCAAAAACGGTCTTAGGGCGTATGCCGAAAAATCGGGACGCGAGGCAACATCGCGCTTGACTCCGATCTTGCTGTAGAACTGCATTATCGAAGGCGAGACCGAGCTTTGGAAGCAATTGATGCTCTGGACTCTCCAGTACATCGAGGTATTGTCAACGCATTTGTAAAAATCGCTTCTTTCGGTCTCAAGGTCCGCTACTTCTATACTATCGCGCTGGTTTATTATATCCTTTTGAATCGTCTTTGTAGAGCCGCTGCCGAGAACTCCCGTTCCGATTATAAAGAACGATGTTCCAAGCGCGACCAACAGCACTGTCGCGGTTGCCGCGATAAAAAATCTCAGACGGTTTTTCAGGAACTTTTTGTATATCAGCGCCAGCGCCAGCAAGCACATCATAGCCATCAGCGCGTATATCCAAAAGCGCAGGTTGTCGCCCTGAACGCCGAGCGTATACACTTCCTCTTCGGCCTTTTCGGCTGTTTCGCTTTCGACTGTCTTAGGCATCAAGCCTATGAGCGCGATAGCGCCGAGGGTTATTCCCGATGACCAGATCAGCGCGCGCGTCCAGTTTGTGCGCTTTTCCTCGACCGCCCTGATCGTAGCCAACACAAATATGAGCACGAGCATATAGTACCATCTGGTGTAGTAGATCGAGCTGTTGAGCATCTGGAACATACTGTTGAGCACGGGAACAAACGCGAACAGTATCAATAGGCAAATGAGCTTTTTTATCCAGTCGCGTTTTTTTAGCTGCAAATAAGCTATTACGCCGGTCATACCGAACATCGGCAGCCAACCCGCGACCGATGCCCACTTGCAGTTTGACTCGGGCGTAAAGGTCGGCATAGCGGGCATATCCGCCGGGAAGAAAAACGCCAAAACCGCCAGCCAGTAACGCTGCGGCTTGTCGTGGACAAGCGAACTCCAGTCCTTTGGCAGGGTGTCGAGCCGCGGATTTCCGAGCAGCCCCAAGACCGAGGGCAAAAGCATAAAAGCGGAACCCGCAAAACCTATCGCCACCTCGAGCGCCAAAAGCAGAAATTCGGTGATTTTGAATTTATATGTCTTTGTGAGCGTGAGCATCAAAAAATACATTATGACAAAGAGCACCTGACCCACAAAGAAGTAGTAATTTACAACGCACGCCGCGCACACCGCAACCGCAAAAAGTCCCCTGCGCTTGTCAAACAGAAATGTATCGAGCGCCGCCAAAAGCAGCGGGAACATTATCATCGGTTCGTGAAAATGGAAAAAGAATACGTTGTAGATGGAAAAGCCCGAAAAGGCGTAAAGGATACCGCCCATTACCGCGAACGGCTTGTACTCGACATACCTTTGCAGGAAAAGATACGCCGCGCCCGCCGCACAGGCAAACTTTAATATCAGTATAGGACCGATAAGATACGGAACGAATTCGTTGTCAAACGGGATAGTCATCCAGAAAAACGGACTGCCGAGCGTGTAAAAGCTGTAGCTCGAGATAGTATCGCTGCCGAGGTCGGTAAGGTGATTCCAGCCCAGATCTCCGCTTCTTACCTGCGCGTGAAGCATCTGGTAAAACGGGATCTCCTGAACATTAAAATCTCCGTAGTAATAAAATATGCCGCCCTGATAAACAATAAAAGGTATAAACAACGCTGCCGCTACGATCAGACCGACAAAAAATGTCAGCAGAAAGAAGTGGCCGTTCCGGGGCTTATAGCGCTGTAGTGTTTTCCCCATTGAAAAAACTCCTGTAATAATCTTTGACTTTTGTAATAAAAACGGTATAATAAGCTTAGTGAACCGTGCAAAAACCTGCGTTTTAGGTTTTATCACACTCTATATTTGTTTATTATACCATAAATATATTGTTTTTGCACTATTTTTGCTAAAATTTTTTATTTGGAGTATTAAATTATGACCTCTTCTCATTTTTACGCTATGCTCTCGCGGATGAAGTACATCAACCGCTGGGGACTTATGAACAACACAAGACCCGAAAACATCAGCGAACACAGCCAACAGGTGGCGATCCTGACCCACTGCCTTGTGCTGATACACAACAAGCGCTTCGGCGGTAAGCTTGACGCCCAGCGCGCGGCTCTGCTCGCGGTTTTTCACGATTCGACCGAGATCATTACCGGCGATATGCCCACTCCGATAAAGTACCAAAACCCCGAGATCATCGGCGCGTACAAGCAGATCGAGGAAAATGCCGCAGACAGGCTTGTTTCTCTTTTGCCCGAGGATTTCAGGGATGAATACGAGCAAATCCTGAAGCAAAGCGGAGAACAGGACGAACAACTGCACAGGTTTGTAAAGGCAGCCGATAAGTTTTCGGCGCTGATCAAGTGCATTGAAGAGATGCGAATGGGCAACGATGAGTTCAGAAAGGCAAAGGAAACCATACAAAAGTCGATCGACGATATGGATATGGATGAGGCAAGGGTTTTTGAAAAGGAATTTCTGCCGTCGTTCTACCTCGTGCTTGACGAATTGGAATAAAACCATATAAACCCAAAAAGACACGCCGAATTCACAATATTTTCACAATTTTGATTATCTATATCAAAAAAACACATTTTCTCTCCCCAAATTTCGTCACCCCAAAAACCTATATTTCTAAAAAAGAATTATCTATTGGAATTATGTGGTATAATATAAAATGTCTATTTGCAGGATTTAGCATTATACTAATTATAGCTTTTATAGCTTTCTGAATAATACAGGAGGAATAATATGGCAAATTCTCACGGCCACTATGTTGATATCAGCTCAAACACTCAAGTGTTTAAGCTCTACAACAAAAAAGGCAGAGTAATAAGAGTTTTGTGTCTTGTATTTTCAATATTGTTTTTGCTTGGCGGCAGCGCTATTCTTTATTACTTCGCACTGCTCAACTCTATGAACTTTTCTGATTTTACGGGAGGTCCCGACAAAGATAACCCCGATTCGGTTTCTTCAACTCTCGCGGCAGAAATGGCAGGCGACGGAACCCAGCTTACAGTTGGTGACGGACAGCTGCTTCAGGACAGCAAGGTACTCAACGTAATGCTGTTCGGTGAAGACAACAGCCACGGCGATAAATACGGACGTACCGATACAATGATTATGCTGTCGATCGATAACTGGCACAAGAAACTAAAGCTGACTTCTTTCCAGCGCGACACATATGTTTATATCCCCGGTCACGGAATGAACAAAATCAACGCTGCCTACTCCGAAGGCGGCCCCAAGCTGACTATTGAAACAATAGAGGCAAACTTCGGAATCAAAATAGACCGCTACGCGGTCGTCGATTTTGACAGCTTTATTGAGATAATCGATACCCTCGGCGGAATCGATATGGAATTGACTCAGGATGAGATCGACTATATCAACTATCAGATGTACAAAAACGATCAGTCAGATGATAGGACAACGATCAAGGATTCGCCCGGTGTGGTTCACCTTAACGGTCAGGAAGCTCTTTGGTACGCCAGAGACCGCGGCCTGACAAAAGGCGAGGACGACAACGAGATCGGCCTCAGCGGAGATGACTGGGACAGAACTTCTCGTCAGAGAAAGCTTCTCGAAAAACTCATCACCGATATGAAGGGCGCCGACCTTACGAAGATCGTTTCTATCGTTAGCAAGATCGGTCCTATGATCACCACAAACCTCAAAAAGGATGAGATCACCGCGCTTGTTTCTCACGCGCCCACCTACCTCAGCTACAAGGTTGAGCAGTACTACATCCCTACAGAGGGACTTTGGTATTACGACAACAATACTTCCGTGGGTTCGGTCATCGCTATTGCCGATATGAACGCTCAGCGTATGGCATTCGCGAAGTTCATTTATGAAGACAGGATCACGGGCGGCACCGAAAGCGGTGACTCGTCGAGTTCATCTTCGAGTTCGTCTTCAAACTCATCATCGAACTAAATCATAAAAACTAAGGGTTGACTCATTTGAGTCAACCCTCTTTTTGCTTTATCGGCGATCGTACCGCCATTGCAAGTCATCTGCTGTTGTGATCCTCGCTGATTTTGTGACTCCAGCTTGGGCGCAGTCTTTTGCCGCCTCTGACATCCGACACCGCCGCACTGACTGCCTCGTAAACCACGCCTGTTCCGCGACTGTCCGCCGTGTAGTCTACCGCCCTGTCGCGATTGATACCGTAGGTGTTCGCGGTCTCTATAGCGTCGATATTCGCGCCGATAAACAGGAATTCCCAGCCGTCTTTTTCTTTCTTTTGCTCGATCAGCCTCTTTATATCTCGGCTGTTGTAGCGGCGGCTGGCGTTCTCCAGACCGTCGGTCGTTATCACGAACATAGTGTGCTCGGGGATGTCCTCGGGCCGCGCGTACTTGTGGATGTTGCCGATGTGCTTGATCGAATCTCCCATTGCGTCGAGCAGTGCCGTGCAGCCTCTTACGGTGTAGTCGTCCTCGGTTATGGGCTTGATTTCTTCAAGCCGGAGCCTGTCGTGGAGCACAATGCTCTCGTGGTCGAACAGCACGGTTGAAACATACGCCGTACCGTCCTGATTCTTCTGCTTTTCTATCATCGAGTTAAAGCCGCCGATCGTGTCCTTTTCAAGGCCTGCCATTGAGCCGCTTCTGTCGAGGATAAAAACGATCTCTGTGATGTTGTTCTTCTTTGTCATAATAAACGCCTCCGTTTGGTTTGTTTTTTGTTTTGTCTTTTGACAACTATATAATAAACCAAACGAAGATTGCTATGGTCGCTTTTAAAGCGACATTTACAAATTGCTCTGTCAATGCTATAATTGTTTCAGAGGTGATAGAATGTTCTTCAAGAAGCCCGAAAGAAAAAATCTGAGCGCCGACTTTATACTCGAGCTCAAAAGATATATCGACATAAACCTTGAACCGGAGGAGGTATTTTACGCCGCAGACGACTCCCCCGCTCCCGAGCCGCCCAAAAGAGCGGGAATAAAACGCTCTCGTGAGCGTGGAGGACATAGCGCCGATTATGCTGCGGGCACGCCGATGTCTGCGCCGCTCAGCCCCATACCACGCGCCAGACCTGCCGAGCCGGACTACATAGGGGATCTTGACGAAAGGCTCAAAATACTTGACGAGAGCTTTTCCGAAATGCTGCTCAGAAAGATCGACGATAAAGGTATGACCGACGCGCAGTGCTATAAAAAGGCGGAAATCGACCGCAAGCTGTTCTCGAAGATACGCTCAAATCCGCAGTATAAGCCGAGCAAGCAGACCGCCGTGGCGTTTGCCGTAGCGCTCGAGCTAACCCTTAAAGAGACAAGGGAGCTGCTGATGAAAGCGGGCTACGCGCTGTCGCACAGCAGTAAGTTCGATATAATAATAGAATTTTTTATTCTGAAAAAGAATTATGACCGCTTTGAAATAAACGAAGCTCTCTACGAATTTGACCAGCCGTTAATTTAGATTCCCACACAAAAAACGCTTCCGAAATCCGGAAGCGTTTTTTTTGCTCTATACTTTCTCATAAAAAACATTCAAAAACTGCTCGTAAAACTCTTTTTCGGTAACAGTGAACTCAGCCATTTGGTTATCATTCAAGCTTGTTTTGCCGGGAATAGTGATAATTCCTGTGTTCAGCGCGCCGTGCAACGCAATATCCTGCGCTATATATGTGATCTTAGCAGGATTGAGATTTGTGCAGGAGAACGGAGAGCTTTCGTTAAACAGCGTTACCGCCGCGGACGGATTTCTTCTTACCTCCGTCATAACCTTACTCATAAAGCTTTGGGCGTAAACCTGTTGCCGCTTCATTCTCAGGTTGTTGGCATCAGCGGTATTGTGAACCCTGGCTCTTACAAATCAAACCGGAACGGACAAACTGATACGTGATCCGGTTGGCAATGTGGATAATGTCAATTGGAGTGACGGTTTGCGTCATATTTTAGGATATAAGGATGTTAATGATTTTCCTACATTGTGAGTTTTTTTATCGATTCCGTCGAGATCGAGCGAATAGTAGGTGTTGACCGGGATATTGTAGAACAGGCGCTTTACGGAAGCGACCGTGTTTGTACAGCTTGTTTCCTTTCCGTCACCGTACGCGTAGGAAAGACATATCTGCTGCTTTTGCGTGCCGGTGTAATAACCGCCGGCTGAATATATCGCAACATCTGTCATGGTATCTCTGGGAACATTCAGCAAAGTCAGCTTGCGGTTCTTAAAATCCATAGCCATAAGAACAAGCACGTCCGCCTGACCGCCTGTTCCCTGATCGTTCGCGTCATTTAAATCGCGCTTATCAACGCCCATAAACAGCAAGCTGGTCACTTTATCGTTATATTTATAGGTGACGCCGTTATATACAATATACTGACCGCCGTCCTGAACCAAAGCGTCTACGCTGTCAGGAGCGGTGATATTAACATCATCGGTAAAAAGTTCGTCTTGTCCTCTTATAATCAAAAAGGCGGTGATCCCCGCGAAGATAAGCGCAAGCGCCGTAAACACACACGCCAGGGATATAAGAACCTTTTTCCATGTTTTCATTTTATGTTTTTTGTGATTTTTGCGTTTTTTATGATGGGATCTGTGATGTGAATGATGTGAGGATCTGAGTGAGCTGCTCTTTTTCCTTTTACGTTTAGGAGTCTTGTATATATAATCCTCGTAATCATCTTTTGTTGTTTTATCGTCTTTGGCTACCTCTGTTTTTTCTTCGGCGACCCTGAAACCGGACGATGTACTGTAGACATCGTTATCCCACGTGAACGCGCGTTCACCCGGCTTGCTCATCTTTTACAAGTACCCCCTGTACCAAATATCGTCCGTCGCCTCCGCCGTTAAGGCAGGTGCTGAGGACAAGCATTTTGTCATCTGTGGTAAGCTTGACGTCCTTTCTGACGTTGCTCGACACCGACCTCGGGTTGAGCGCTTCCTGCTGCCACCGGGCATAAACCTCGTCGTCCGTGAAGTTGAACGAGTTCATTATATGCCTATCATCATAAATATAGGCAGAGACAACCTCGTAAGTCAGTTTTTTGTTTTCTGTGTAAATATAGATATATTTATTATTTTCAAAGAAATCTGGATCCGAGAAATTATGCAGGGTTGCAAACATAGAACCGTCAAGCATATTGTGGCCGTAAAGCACGGTCACGCGGTCAGTAAAATCTCGTTTATTGCACGACTGTGAATAAATGGTTCCCGGAAAGCTGTAATGCTTGTGGATATCGTGATCAAGATAAAAATTATCGTCCTCGTAGCTCTGCGCGACGGGGTAATTTACGTTTGTGTTCGGAATATTGATCCACGCGTAGATATCTTTATTCTCCTCTTCAAGCTCGGGCACATTGACGGGATTTTTTACCGTAGGTGTGGTATCGCCGCTCTCGGGCTTATCCGAGCTTTGAGCGACACTTCCCGGCTG
The DNA here is from genome assembly GCA_902798605.1 of uncultured Ruminococcus sp. Next base: position 16,586 of record CADBXH010000062.1, read on the forward strand.
ATCCGTTGCGGAATTTGAAATATCAGAGGCATAAGAGCTCGCGAGCTCTGTGTATTCCTTGTCAGCAGCGGCGCTGTTTACTATCCTGAAAACGATATATCCCGCGACCGCCAAAAAAATGAGCGCAAAAATAACAATAAGGACAATGATCAGTTTGTTTTTATCTTTTTTCACGCTCTCACCTCTTTACATATTAATCATGCCTGACGGCTTATCACTCAAGAAAAAAAGCCTCTTTACAAAAAGAGGCTTTGAAAACCTGTTAAATTACTTCTTAGCCCTGGCTTTCTTTACGGCAAACAATGTGGCCGCGCCGCAAGCAGCTGCAGAAAACGCAATTGCAGAAAATGTCGCAACGCTGTCTGTACCTGTCTTAGGTGAAACAGGGTTTGTGTCTTTCTTAACATCCGATTTTGTCGGCTCGGTCTCTGCCTGAGTTGTGGCTTCAGGGCTGTTGACCGAAATCGCAAAAGCGGGAACCGCGCTGAAAGCGATGATCATTACTGCAACGATTGCTGTAATTAACTTTTTCATTGGTATCTCCTCCATTTGTATGAGATTTCTGTTATTATATTTTTAATAAATTCAGATTCGTCTTTCTCATCGATAATATTATAACACATGATAACAAAAATGTAAAGTATTTTTTACAATAAAATTTTACCATAATACACAAAATTTCATTCCAAATATCGTTATTTTGACAGTTTGAACTCTGTCAATGTTGTTTTTATTGCATAGTCCGAAAAAAAATTGTATAATAAAGAACGTAAAACAGACTGTAAAAACAGCTTTGAAGGGAGTTTTGACAATGAATGTTTCCGAGCTTCAACAGAAGATAATCGAGTTAAAAAAGCAAAACGACGTTTGTATCCTCGCGCACAGCTATCAGGCGCGCGAAATCTGCGAGATCGCCGACTACACCGGCGACAGCTACAAGCTAAGCGTTGACGCGGCTAATGTCAAAAACAAAAATATACTGATGTGCGGCGTGCGTTTTATGGCGGAGACCTGCAAGATACTCTCGCCCGAGAAAAAGGTGCTTTTGGCTCAGCCGATCGCGGGCTGCGCTATGGCGGATCAGATGGACAGGGCGTTGATCTCAGAGGTCAAGAAGAACTATCCCGATTACACGGTCGTTGCGTATATAAACACAACCGCCGAGCTCAAGACGATCTGCGACGTCTGCGTTACAAGCTCGTCCGCGGTGAAGATCGTTAATAATATCGAGAACAAAAACATCCTCTTTATACCCGACTGCAACTTGGGAAGCTTTGTTCAAAAGCAATGCCCCGATAAAAATATCAAGCTGTTGAACGGCGGCTGCCCGATCCACGCCTGTGTCTCGGCAGAGGAAGCCGAGGCGGCAAAGGCTGCTCACCCGAACGCGGAGCTTCTTGTACATCCCGAGTGTACTCCCGAGGTATGCGCGTTTGCCGACTATATCGGCTCGACCTCAGGCATTATGAAGTACGCCGAGGAGTCCGATAAAAAGGAATTCATCATCGGAACAGAGATAAGCATCGCCGAGCATTTGCAGTATATGTGCCCGGACAAGAAGTTCTATCTGCTCTCGCTGAAGCTGATCTGCCCGAATATGAAGGCAACTACGCTTTATGACGTTTACAACTGTCTTAACGGCTGCGGCGGCGAGGAGATATTGCTCGATGATGAGACTATCCGCGACGCCAAGCGCTGCATTGACGAGATGATAAGGCTCGGAGAATAATATGGCAAAAAAAGCATTGATCGCGATGAGCGGCGGCGTTGACAGCTCGGTCGCGGCGCACCTTACCCAAAAAATGGGGTATGAATGCGTCGGCATCACAATGAAGCTATACGATAACGACGACATAGTTTGCGACAACGAAAAGACCTGCTGCTCGCTTGATGATATCGACGACGCGAGGAGCGCGTGCCGCAGGATAGGCATTCCCCACAGCGTTTACAACTTTAAGGACAGCTTTAGGGAAAACGTGATCACGCGGTTTATTGACGCGTATGAAAACGGCGCGACGCCGAATCCCTGCATAGACTGCAACCGTTTTATAAAGTTCAAGGAGCTTGTGGTTCGTGCCGAGGTGCTGAACTTCGACTATGTTGTAACCGGTCACTACGCAAGGATAGAGTTCGATGAGGATAAGGGCAGGTATCTGCTGAAAAAAGCCGTTGACCTGTCCAAGGATCAGAGCTATGTGCTGTATTCGCTTACGCAGGAACAGCTGAAAAGGACGCTTTTGCCGCTCGGTGAAATGACAAAGGATCAGGCGAGAAAGCTCGCAAAGGAGCTCGGGCTGATCAACGCCGAAAAGCGCGACAGCCAGGACATCTGCTTTGTGCCCGACGGCGACTACGCCGCGTTTATCAGAAGCTATACGGGCAAGGAATACCCCGAGGGCGGTTTTGTCGATGAAAGCGGCAATGTGCTCGGCACCCACAAGGGGATAATCGGGTACACGATTGGTCAAAGAAAGGGCCTGGGGCTCGCCCTGCCCGCGCCGATGTACGTCAAGGAAAAGGATCTGAAAAATAACCGCGTGGTGCTTTGCGATAACGACTCGCTGTTTTCAAAGGAGCTTACCGCGAACGATATAAACCTGATTTCCGTTGATGAGATAACAGAGCCGATGAGGGTCTGCGCGAGGGTCAGGTATAACCAAAAGGAACAGCCCGCCACGGTCACACAGCTTGACGATGACACCATCAAAGTGGTTTTTGACGAACCGCAAAGGGCGATCTCAAAGGGGCAGGCGGTCGTGCTGTATGACGGCGACGTTGTTGTCGGCGGCGGAACGATAGTTTAGCAATTAACAATTAACAATTAACGATTAACAGTGGGGTGCTGACCGAAAGGTCAGCGGCTCTTTTGTTGAGTAATAAGGAATAAGAGAATAAAATAGCTGTCATCCTGAGGCTCTGCCGAAGGATCTCATACCTAAATTGCTGACGTTGGTTGAATAACTGTGAGATTCTTCGCTGCGCTCAGAATGACATTTTTTATTTTAAAAATAGCAGCCGTTCATTTTCGGGAATATTAATTTTCAATTCACACAAAGTCTTCTTCTCGAATTGTGGTGTCGCCACCGCGACCGACACAAAAAACAGGCAACAGCCGGATGATAAGCTGATGCCTGTTTAATTCAAAAAACTGCGGGGGATTCCACAGAGTATTGACTTTTTGCTGTTCTATGAATTTAATTTTTTTACGCCTGATATATGCCTGAAAAACTTGTGCCCGGGAATTGTGCCTGATCTTGCAAAACCTTGCTGCATCTGTTATTTAGACGCCAGCCAATTTTCAACTTCCTCCTGCAGGCGGTCACGGTCGTTAACGACCTGCCCGTCACAGCCCAAAACCTCACAAATCTTTGAAGGCTCCAACTCGTCCGCCTTCTGGTGGGCTATATAATACGCTACGTTTGCAATGAACTTGCGGATATCCGCGGGACGACGCTGTCCTGACAGGATCCTTGAAATATACGAGGGGTCGTAGTTAAGTCTTCTGCCAAGCTCGTTGTTGCTGATATCAAAGCTTTTCATCAGCTGCTTCAGCTTTTCGATAAAGGTATCGTAATCGATTCCGTAGCCCTTGTCGATCAACTTTTTTAACGACTCGGTAACTTCTTCCTGAGTAACATCACAGTTGTTCTTTTCCAAAAGCTCATACAAGCCCTTGGTGAGTCCGGCAAAGTGCTCGCCGCGAACGTTTGGAACTCTGTAACCCTTTCTGTATCTGCTGATCGTACCTTCCGATAAACCTGAAGCTAACGCAAGCTCTTTGCTTGAACATTTAGCCTGCAGAATGTAGTCATTTAACCTTTCGTGGAAAGTCATATAAATCTCCCCATTCTGTAATATGATAACATTCTGTAAAATCCGGTTGATCTTCGCACGTTTTATCGTTTAATATAATTCTTTATTCGCAATATCAACTCGAAAAAAATCACCCGAATTAGGTATAAATATTATACCATATAATTCCTATAAATGTTATATTATTTCCGATTTGTCAATGACAGTTCGGGTGATAAATACTGGACTTTACTTAAAAATACCATTTTGTGTCAATAAATAATCACCGCCTGTTTTTCATAAAAAATCACAGGCGGTGAATAATTATAATTAATTGCTATTGAATGGTGTTTTTAACCTCTCAACATTTCTGCCGCTTTTTCAACGGTCTGCTCAATGGTCGGTTTTCCATCCGATATATCAACGATAAGGTCGGCGTATCGCTCATAGAGCGGCGCCCTTTGCTCGTACACATTTTTGAGAGTTTCGTTTTTGTGAAAGACTATCCCGCGCGTTGTGATGTTTGTGACGCGGTGCTTTATCTCATCAAACGGAACTTTGATGTAAACAACCTTGCCGAGCTGCTTTAGGTGCACCATCGCGCTTTTAGACAGCACCATCGAGCCGCCGGTGGCAACTATCGTTTGATCACAGTCGAGCGTGCTGCCGATCTCCTGCTCAAGTTCAAGAAATCGGTCGAGCCCGTCCTCGTCGAGGATATTCTGGAGCGGCTTGCCGGCTTTTCTGCTGATAAGCAGGTCGGTGTCGATAAACGAATAACCGAGCGCCTTGGCAAGCAAAACGCCCACCGTGCTTTTGCCCGAGCCGGGCATTCCGATCAAAATAATGTTATCCATATCAAAGGATCCTCACGTTGAGCGAGTCTGTGGAAGCGGTCGGAACGGTCTTGTTTGAGGAAAGCACAACAACAACGTCTCCCTTTTGGAACAAACCGGTGCTCCACGCTCTTTCAAGAGCCTGGTTTGTGATGTCGTCCATATCATACAGCTCCTCGCCGAGCAGAGCGGTGATGCCCCAGTTGAAGCATAGCTTTTTACATACGATCTCTGAGGTAACTACTGCGATGATGGGAACATCGGGTCTGTAGTGCGCCATAGCTCTTGCCACTCTTCCCGTCTTGCTCTCAACGATAATACCTTTGGCACCGATCGCCTCGGAAATTCCCTTTGCCGACTTGCAAATGCTGGAACGCAGGGCGTTCTCATCATCGGCAGAATGTTCCATAACATACTTTTTGAGTGCGTCGAACTCGCCGTTACTCTCAGCCTCCAAGCAAATTGACGCAAGCGCCTTTACGCTCTCTACGGGATACTTGCCTGCTGCGGATTCTCCCGACAACATAACCGCGCTGGTTCCGTCATAAACGGCGTTTGCAACGTCGCTGATCTCTGCACGGGTCGGGCGGGGCGAGGTGGTCATACTCTCGAGCATCTGGGTAGCCGTAATAACATACTTGCCCTTGGCTACAACCTTGCGGATAAGGGTCTTTTGGATCTCGGGCAGCTTGATGAACGGGATCTCAACGCCCATATCTCCTCTGGCTACCATAATGCCGTCGGCGTAGTCGATGATCATATCCATATCGTCAACGCCGCTCTGGTTCTCGATCTTCGCGATGATCTCAACATACTCATAACCGAGGCTGTCGATGTAATCGCGCAGGGTGCGGACATCCTCGTGATTGCGGACGAATGAAGCCGCCACAACGTTTGCGCCGTGCTCGAGACCGAACTCGATATCCTTTCTGTCCTGAGCGCTGACGTACGGCATATTTATATGATAACCGGGGATGTTGATGCTCTTGCGGTTTGTCAGCCTGCCACCCTTGTTGACAACGCAGGTGATTTTTTCGGGATAAACCTTTGTAACAGAAAGCGAGATCATACCATCGTCAAGCAAAACCTCTCTGCCGATTATGTTGTTGCCGGGTCTGTTGCATATATCAATGAGTCTGGGGTAAGAGATCGCGACGCCCTCGGAGTCGCCCTCTTCCTTTTCTTTATAAAAAGTGAACTCGCTGCCCTCTTTGAGCTCGGCAGAGCCGTCCTTAAAGATCCCGACCCTGACCTCGGGTCCCTTTGTATCGAGCATGATCGCGATATTTTTGCCGCTTTCCGCGATCGCTTCCTTTAGCGTCGCGAAAACGCCCTCGAGCACACCGTAGTCGCCGTGCGACATATTTATACGGGCAACGTTCATACCCGCTTCTATCATCTTCAGCATAGTTTCTTTTTCGTAACAGGCTGGGCCTATTGTACACACGATCTTGGTTTTCCTCATATTATGATCTCCCTTCGGATTTTATTATATTAATACAGTTTTATTCTAACACAGTATGTACAAATATGCAATACAAACAAAGAAATAATGTAAAAAAGTTAGGATGGCGGTAGTTCGCCATCCTAACGATCAATTTTGGAAATACTTTTATGAAATCTCGTAAAGGTGTCTGCCCTTTTCGTTTACTGCTTCAAGAGCGATGTAGCTGTGCTCCGCTCCGTCAAACGGGATCTTCTCTGTCTGTTCGGTTCCGTTTGTAAATATAACGTATTCGGTTTCCTTTGGAACATCATAGGTGTAAACAGCTTTTCCCGCAGCGTTCGTACCGTTTGCAGTCATTACTACTCCCGGCCACTGAACGGGATAATTGTCCTCACCGTAATAGTAGATGGTGATATTTCCGTCCCAGTCAAGCGTATTGGTGAAGGTAACCGTGTAACTGTTTTGAGGATCATCAGGCTGAGTCGGATCCTGCGGGTCTGTGGGATTTTGAGGCTGAGTCGGATCCTGCGGGTCGGTGGGATTTTGAGGATCGGTGGGATTTTGAGGATCGGTGGGATTTTGAGGATCGGTGGGATTCCTGAAATCGTCGATCATCTCCGCCGCGTATTTCTGGATGAGCGTAGCGTCGCTTACGGAAACTATGTTATCAAAGCTGACGTCTCCGAGCTCATATTCAGCCGCGTTGAAATCCTTTAACTGTGCCGCGTAATACTGCACCTGAGTAGCGTCGTTTACGGTGATCGTGCCGTCGCGGGTTACGTCGCCGAGCAGATAATCCTTGCCGCTGCTCAAAGCGAATTCGTTTGTCAGCCACGCGGCGCGGCTTACCATCCAGTCGGACGCGTAGTTGTACATA
>CADBXH010000063.1 GCA_902798605.1 uncultured Ruminococcus sp.
TTGGTTTGTTCCACTACATAAGGTACCAGTGCCATAAAATCAAAACCTTTCTAATTTATAATTGACTGAACAGGCTGTAATATTCAATTATTTGATTACAGCGCTGTTCTTTACGATATCAAGAGCCTTCTGCACCTTGATATCCTCGGTAAGAGAATCTGCGGGGATAGCTGCCTTTACCTGAGCAACGTCCATCTTGTACGCCTCAGCCATCTTGGAGTACTCATCCTCAACGTCAGCGTCAGTAACTTCAACGTTCTCCTTAGCGGCAATCGCCTGCAAAGCGAGCCTGAGCTTGACCTTCTTCTCTGCCTCTTCCCTGTACATCTCTCTTACAGTGCTTTCTTCCATACCCATATATTGCATATAGGTCTTCATATCAATATTCATACCCTGCTGACGGAGACGCATCTCAAAATCTCTCATCATTTCGTTAACCTGATTCTCGTACATAGCCTCGGGGATGTCGCCCTGAGCAAGGTCAATGAGCTTTGTAGCGATCTGATCGTCGATATCCTTTTGAGCCTCGTCCTTTAAGCGGCCCTCGATCTCAGTCTTGAGCTCCTCCTTGTACTCGTCAAGAGTATCCTTGTCTGATACGTCCTTAACAAAATCGTCGTCAACCTTGGGAAGCTCCTTTTCCTTGAGCTCGTGAAGCTTGATCTTGAACTCGGCTTCCTTGCCCTTGAGGTTCTCAGCCTGATAATCATCGGGGAAGTTTACGGTAATGGTGAACTCCTCGCCGACCTCGTGACCTTCAACCTGCTCCTCAAAGCCGGGGATAAAGTTGCCCGAGCCGAGCGCGAGGCTATAGCCTTCTGCCTTGCCGCCCTCAAAAGCTTCGCCGTCAACAAAGCCCTCAAAGTCGATCACTGCTGTATCGCCCTTCTTAGCGGCTCTGCCCTCGACCTCAACAAGTCTTGAGTTGCGCTCTCTTACCTTGTTGATCTCCTCGTCAACGAGCTCGTCTGTGACCTCGGTTGACTTCTTCTCGATCTCAAAGCCCTTGTATCCGTCGATATCGAGCGTAGGCTCAACTACGATAACTGTCTTGAATGTAAAGCCGTCCTTGCCTGCTTCAATAGCTTCAAGCGAGTTAACGGCAACGATCTTTAAGTCCTTCTCCTTAGCGGCCTCATAAAGAGCGTCGGGATAACAATCCTGCATAGCGTCCTCATAAAAGACCTCCGAGCCGTACATCTTCTCGATGATCCTTCTGGGAGCCTTACCCTTTCTAAAGCCCTGGATATTGATATTTTTAACCTGCTTTTTGTAAACTGTATTTACGGCGCGCTCAAATGTTTCGCCGTCAACCTCTACTGTTAATTCGTAGGTATTTGCCTCTTCCTTCTTTGTACATTCCTTAAGTGCCATTTTGAATTCCTCCATTTTTTAATTCAATTGATTTATTATAACACAATACTTAGTATAAATCAAGCTTTATCGTACTAATACAGGCGTAAATTGTACTCTGTCGCAGGATATCAATTTGAAATCTATCCCTTTATACTCGCCCTCAAAAGCGAGCTTGAAGTTTTGCCTGCCGTGGATATGTCCGTAATAGCATTTTTTTATGCCGTATTCAACGAGCACATCCATTATCTCTTTACATTCTATGCCGCGGTAATACGGCGGATAATGCAAAAATACAATCGGCTCTTTTCCGGTTTCAAGCGCTGAGTCAATCGACATTCTAAGCCTGCCGACCTCACGATTGAGCACCTTGATATCCTCGGGCGTATCGTTTTCCAAAAACCAGCCGCGGGTTCCGCATATCGCGTAATCGCCGCAGGTGTAGGAATTGTTGAACAAAATCGAGATAGTGTTCAGTTCATATTCCTCGAGCAGCTTTTCGATTTTACTCTTTGTTCCCCACCAGTAATCGTGGTTACCTTTCAGAAAAATCTTTTTTCCCGGCAAGCTGTTTATGAACTTAAAATCCGTCACGGTCTCTTCAAGCTTCATTGCCCAGGAAATATCTCCGGCGATAACAACGGTATCGTCATCGGTAACAAGCTTGCGCCAGTTTTCCTCGAGCCGTTCGACATAATCGTTCCAGCCCGAAAAAACGTCCATCGGCTTATCTTCACCGAGCGACAGGTGAAGATCGGCTATCGCGAACAGCGACATTATTCTATGTTCAGCGCACCGAGGACGTACTGAGGCATTGAATCCACCTCGGTAACGTCATTAAAGCGCGCGGTCTTGTTCTTAAGACCAGCAAGCGGAGCGGGGACTGCGGTTTTTGTAATATCATTGAGCTTATCGACCATATCGAACTCAGTCTCGGGAAGCTCGCAGTCGGGAGCAACAGCCTCTAAAACAGCCTTAGAGAACTTGTAAGGGCTTGCGGTCGAGGCGATAACAGCGGGAGTTTCGTCGCCTGTCTGCTCAACATACTGCTCATACACGTTGACCGCAACAGCTGTATGAGTATCACAGAGGTAGTTATCTTCGTCAAACAGGCGCTTGATCGTTGCCTTTGTCTGCTCGTCATCACAGCATCCGCCGAAGAATTTATCCTTGATTACAGCCTTGACCTCGGGATCAACTTCATATTTACCCTCTGTTTTAAGAGCATTCATCCACGCTCTTGTAGTTGTGTCGCTGTCACCGCAGAGCTTGTAAAGAAGTCTTTCGAGGTTGCTGGACACAAGAATATCCATCGAGGGTGAAATAGTTGTATAGAAATGTCTGTTCTTATCATATACGCCTGTGTTGATAAAGTCCGTGAGGACATTATTAGAGTTAGAGGCACAGATGAATTTATTAACCGGAAGTCCCATGAGGCTCGCGTAGTAAGACGCGAGGATATTACCGAAGTTACCTGTGGGAACAACCACGTTGATTTTGTCTCCAAAGCTGATTTTGCCTTCGTTCACGAGGTCGCAGTAAGCCGAGATATAGTAAACTATCTGAGGAAGAAGTCTGCCCCAGTTGATCGAGTTGGCCGATGAGAAGAGCATATCGTTCTGCGCGAGCTTTTCGGAGATCTCGGGAGTCGTAAATATCTTCTTAACACCCGTTTGAGCGTCGTCAAAGTTACCCTTGATAGCGCAGACTTTTACATTTTTACCCTCTTGGGTATTCATCTGGTGCTTCTGCATCGGGCTGACGCCGTCAACAGGATAAAAAACGATGATGTTGGTGTGCTCAACGTCCTTAAAGCCTTCAAGCGCAGCCTTGCCTGTATCGCCTGAGGTCGCGACAAGGATAACTGCGTCCTTGCCGTCATATGTCTTTTTTAAGGACTTTGTAAGGAAATGCGGCAGAATTTGGAGCGCCATATCCTTAAACGCGCAGGTAGGTCCGTGCCAAAGCTCAAGGATATTGAGCTCATTGCCGTTAAGCTTTGTATAAGCCATCGGAGCAGGATTATCCGAGCCGAACTTTGCCGAAGTATAGGCGTTATCTACGCAATCGTCGATCTCTTCCTTTGTAAAATCGGTCAGGAAATCGGTGAAAACCCTCTTAGCTCTGTCCTTGTAATCAAGAGCTAAAAGAGCACTAAAATCCTCATCCGAGTATTTCGGGAACTCCTGCGGAACAAATAGTCCGCCGTCCTTAGAAATGCCCTGAGCGATAGCCTGAGCAGCCGAGACGACTTCGTTTTTGTTCTGTGTGCTGTTATATAACATAAACATCATCCTTTCTATGATCCTCTTCTATGCATTGAACACTTAATTTTACTATAAAATTCGCTGATTGTCAAAGATTTCACAGAATATAACAAGAATTGCTTTTATCAGAGCAAATCAATAATAAATCCCGCTGTTTTCCGCGTCAAAAGCGTTATTTATATAGTTGATCCTGTCGAGCATTAAACTCTCTTTATCAACAAAAACCTCGCAAATATCAAATCGGCAATTCGTTTCAAGTCTTTTTTCTATAAGATATGCCGACGCGGTACGGATTATTTTTGCTTGCTTTCTGTAATCCACCGCTTCATACGGCTGAGTAATCGTGTTGCAGTGACGGGTCTTGACCTCTACAAAGCAAAGCATATCGCCTTTTCGGGCGATTATATCGATTTCTCCGTAGTTTTTGCGGTAATTCCGCGCCAAAATTTTATATCCGTGTTTTTTGAGATATGAGGCGGCGTAATCTTCACCAATATCCCCTATCTTTTTTGTGGTATGTTTCCTCATTTGTTCAGTATCTTCTTCAAAAAGCTGAGTCTGTGGTACGGGCACGGACCGTATTTTTTTATCGCCTCAACGTGAGCCTTTGTGCCGTAGCCCTTGTGCTTGTCAAAAAGGTATTCGGGATATTCCTCAGCGTACTTATACAGCAGCCTGTCCCTGGAAACCTTTGCCAAAATCGACGCGCACGCGATAGACATCGACTTTGCGTCGCCTTTGACGATGAACTCGCTGTCAATTGACAAATCAGGTAGGCGGTTACCGTCTATCATAGCGTAATCCGCCTTAATATCAAGTCCCTCAACAGCCCTTTTCATCGCGAGCATCGTTGCGTTAAGAATATTTACCTCCTCAATCTCCTCAACGCTCGCGAACGCTATCGAATACGATAACGCCTGTTCCTTGAGAACGTCAAACAAAGCCTCTCTCTTTTTTTCGCTGAGCTTTTTTGAGTCGTTCACACCCTCGATGACAGTATTCTCTGGCAGTATCACAGCCGCCGCACAGACGGGGCCCGCAAGCGGTCCTCTGCCGGCTTCATCAACTCCGCAGACCGCCTTATATCCTTTAGCAATAGCTTCTTTTTCGTATTCTAACCAATCCATTATCTATCTCCGTTAGGCATTTCTACCGTTATCCTGCCAAGCTTTGCGGCTCTGAATTCATCAAGCAGCATTATTGCTGCGCGTTCCGTGTCGATCTCTCCACCCGACACAAGCATTCCTCTCTTTTTACCGATGATCCTTAACAGCTCGTATGAATCGATGTTATCTAAATCCATATCTTCAAGCTTGAACCGGGCGATAAACTCGGCGGGCTTCAGCTTTTTAAGGAAATCAAGTAATCTGACCGCCAACAGCTCAACATCTATCACCTGATCCTTTACAGCGCCGGTGAACGCCAAATGCTCGCCGACGATTTGGTCATCAAACTTAGGCCACAACACACCGGGAGTGTCGAGCATCTCGAGGTTATTGCTGATAGTAAACCACTGGTTGCCTCTTGTGACTCCCGGACGATCCTCGACCTTTGCCCTGTTTTGCCTTGAAATCTTATTAATAAACGAGGATTTGCCGACATTCGGTATACCGACAATCATTATCCTCATCATCGGGTTTCTCATTCCCTTTGATTTCAGCCTGTTGATTTTCTCGCTCAGTACGGTATTGACTGCCTGCGGGAACTTGTTAAGTCCCTTTCCGCTTTTACAGTCTACGGCGATCGCTGTAATTCCCTGCTTTGCAAAGTGATCTATCCACATTTTTGTAGCTGTGCGGTTCGCCATATCGCATTTATTGAGCAAGATCACCCTCGGCTTGCTTTGGATTATCCCATTGAGATCGGGATTACGGCTGCTTATAGGTATCCTCGCGTCAATTATCTCCGCAACAGCATCAACTAACTTTAAATTTGCCTGTATCTGACGCTTGGTTTTGGTCATATGACCCGGGAACCACTGTATGTTTTGCATTTCACTCATATTTTTCCTCATATTCATCAATTAAAGAATAAAGCCTATTTCAAAAAGAATGAAACAGGCTTTGCGTATATGTCTTTTAATATAGATATCCGAAATGGTCAAACGGGAAAGCAACTACCTGAGCCTTGCCGATAACATCCTTAACATCTATAAGACCGATGTCGGAGCTGCGGCTGTCAAGGGAAACCTGACGGTTATCACCCATTACAAAGAGTTTTCCCTCGGGAATAACTTCGGGAATATCATAATCGCAGTAGCTGCCGGAGAAAGTCGTTCCCTTTATGTACGGCTCGTCAATAACAACACCGTCAACAATAATACGATTATTCTCCGTATCGAGCTTTAAGGTTTGACCTTCTTTAGCTATAACACGTTTGATGATAGGCTTAGGATACTTTTCGCCGTGAGAAATAACAATTATATCGTTATTATTGGGCTGATAAAACAGATTTGTAACAATAACCTTGTCTTTTGTCTGAAGAGTATCGTTCATTGAAGTACCGTCAACGTCAACAAGTCTGAAAACAAACGTCAGGCATATTACAACAATGGCGATCGCAAAGACAATGCAGCGGATCCAGTCATAAACGCTTGCAACACCGCCGTCCTGTTTTGCGGCTACAAAATAGTTTTTACCATCCTTTGTCTTCTTAGGCTCTTCTTCAACCGGTTTCTCGACCTCTTCAGACTTATAAATATAATAATCGTCATCGTCCGATTTCTTGCTGCGCTTCTTATCCTTATCAAGATACATCTCGGGATTGATATCTAGAGCAAGGTCATAATCGCGGTCATAATCTTTGTTATCGTTGCTACTCAACTCGATCACCTGCTTTACTATACAAAAAAGGGAACTTTAAGCAAGTCCCCTTTTTAATATTGAGAATTCACTTACAAAATCCGAGTTATTACTTACGAATCTGTTCCTTAACCTTAGCAGCCTTACCAACTCTGTCACGCAGATAGTAGAGCTTGCTTCTGCGAACCTTACCGTAACGAACAATCTTGATGTCCTTTACGTTGGGTGAATGAAGCGGGAATACTCTTTCTACTCCAACACCGTAAGCTACGCGTCTAACGGTAAATGTCTCGGCAACACCGCTGCCTCTCTTGGCAATTACAGTGCCCTCGAACATCTGAATTCTTTCTCTGTTACCTTCACGAATGTTTACTGATACTCTGATAGTATCACCGATGCCGAACTCGGGAGCATTTTCTTTTACCGAATCGGCAGCAATTGTTTTTAGTGCGTCCATTTTTATCCTCCTAATTTTTACCCAACATTCATACGAAAATCGCAGCGGACTATCGGTTCTTAAATGACGGCTTTGCCGTTATTTGAGCCACGTCGCGAGTCACGACGGAACCAAATGCCTAAATATTATACCATAAAGGAATTAATATTTCAAGCCCTTTTTTTATTTTTTTGGTTTTATATAAAATGCCGCTTTACAACAGTATTTTATAACAGAAAATACTGAAAATCAAGGTTATTCACTGATATTTCGGAGTTTGTTCAAAAACTTTTCAAAATACTCCGGAAGTTGTGAGTCAAACTCCATATACTCATTTGTTTTCGGATGAATAAACCCAATTTTTTTTGCGTGCAGACATTGACCATCAAAGCTGACTTTCTCGTTTTTTACACCGTAAACCTTATCGCCTGCCACGGGATGACCGAGATACGCCATATGTACTCTGATTTGATGCGTCCTGCCGGTTTCAAGCTTGCATTTGATATGTGTATAGCCCTTGTAACGCCGGATAACAGTGTAATGAGTAACGGCGTTTTTGCTGTTTTTTTGAGTAATACACATCTTTTTACGATCATTTGGATTCCTGCCGATAGGCGCGTCAACGGTACCGCAATCATCTTTAAGATTGCCGAAAACAACAGCTTCATATTCCCTTGTAAAAGAGTGTTCCTTGATCTGCTCGGCAAGTGATGAATGGGCAAAATCGTTTTTAGCGACTATCAAAAGCCCGCTTGTGTCCTTGTCGATCCGATGAACTATCCCCGGACGCATAACGCCGTTGATTCCGGATAGGCTGTCACCGCAGTGATATAGCAAAGCGTTGACAAGCGTACCGTCATAATTGCCAGCCGCGGGATGAACAACCATACCCTTCGGTTTATTTACAACGAGCAGATACTCGTCCTCGTATACGATATCGAGCGGGATATTCTCTGCCTTTGCCTCATAAGCAACAGGCTCGGGCACATTGACTTCAACAATATCGCCGACGGAAAGTTTGAAGTTTTTACTCACAAAGCTTCCGTTAACAGTGACAAGCTCTTTTTCTATTAGCCCCGCGGCAGAGCTCCTTGAAACACCCAAATCACTGTCGGCGATGAATTTATCGACTCTAATACCGTTTTCAGCACAATCAAGCTTATGATTTGTCATTCTTGCTTACCTTTTTCTTTTTGCCGGATGGTTTGAAAAGCATATAAACCGCCAAAACTATGACTCCGCCTGTAATGCAGTAATCCGCAAAGTTACACACCGGCGGAAAAAATGAAAGGCTGAGATAGTCGATAACATATCCGTAAAGGATCCTGTCGATCAAATTTCCTATACCTCCGCCGATAATAAGACCCGCGAGAATATAAAACAGCTTACCGTCGGGATGTTTTTTGAACATATAAAACGCGATCGCAAAAATCAGCAATGTCGTAAGCGCTACGAAAATCCATCGCATATCCTTGAACATACCGAATGCGACACCACGGTTTTCAACATAGCTGAGATTGAAAACGCCATCAATAACGGTAACTGTACCAACAGGCTTTATATTAGCTGCAACAAAATATTTGATTATCTGATCCGCCGCAACAACAAGCGCAGCGATTATTAACGCAACAAAAGGCATATATCCTCCATAATCATAAATCGGCGCAATAAAAATCGCACCGATTTATATCAATCAATTATTTTAAATTCTCACAGCAGCGTGCGCAAAGCGTTGGATGCTCGCTGTTCTGACCGACAGTCTTGCTGATCGACCAGCAGCGTTCGCATTTTTCACCTTCTGCTTTTTCTACGCTGATTTCAAGCTCTGCGCCGTTATCTTTGACCTCAAGCTCGGATACGATAAACGCATCCTTTAGCTCAACGCGAGCTTTTTTGAGAAAGACAAGCTTACCTTTGCCCGCAGAAAGAGTTACCTTACTTTCGAGCGAACCCTTGATTTTCTTTTCTTTTACAAGCGGCTCGATAGTCTTCTTAACATCGTCTCTGAGAGCGTGGATCTCATCCCAGAAGCTCATAAATTTTTCATCAGGGAGAACGTCTACCTTCTCGGGCATATCGTTAAAGATAACGTGGTCGGCTTTGTCATCGCCCGAATGAGGCATATATTTCCAGATCTCATCCGAAGTATAAGCCAAAATCGGAGCAAGCATTCTTGTCATAGCGTTGAGAATGAGATAAATCGTTGTCTGAGCAGCTTTTCTCGACTTACTGTCAGCCTTCTCTGTGTAAAGCCTGTCCTTTAGTACATCAAGGTAAAAGTTAGACATATCTACAACGCAGAAGTTATGTATGCTGTGATATACGATGTGGAACTCGTACTTGTCGTAAGCTTCCTTGACCTTGTCGATAAGGCTGTTGAGCTTTAAGAGAGCCCACTTGTCAATGGCGTTGACCTCGCCGAGAGGCACCATATCTGTATCGGGATCAAAATCAAACAGGTTACCGAGAATATACCTTGCGGTATTTCTGATTTTCCTGTATGATTCAGACGTTTGTTTAAGAATATCAAAAGAAATGTTAACGTCGGTCTGGTAATCACAGGAAGCGACCCAAAGGCGGAGAACATCGGCTCCGTACTGCTTGATGACCTCCTGGGGACTGATACCGTTTCCGAGAGATTTACTCATTTTGCGCTTTTCCATATCCAAAATCATACCATGGGTAAGTACGGTTTTGTAAGGAGCTACGCCGGTAGTAGCCACCGATGTAAGGAGCGAGGACTGGAACCAGCCTCTGTACTGATCATTTCCCTCAAGGTACAGATCAGCTGGGAATTTAAGATAATCACGGCGCTTAACGACTGCGGTATGAGATGAACCGCTGTCAAACCAAACGTCCATAATATCCTTTTCTTTATCAAAATCAGTACATCCGCACTTGGAACACTTTGTTCCCTCGGGCAGTATCTCGGATGCGTCGTGGCTGAACCAAGCGTTAGAGCCTTCTTCGCCGAACAGCTCGGCTACAGCAAGCATAGCTTCCTTATCGATAAGGGGCTCGCCGCAATCCTTGCAGTAGAAAATCGGGATAGGAACGCCCCATTTTCTCTGACGGGAGATACACCAGTCTTTTCTGTCGCGAACCATCGAGGTGATCCTCTCTTTACCCCAAGCAGGGATCCACTCAACGGTGTTGATCGCGTCAACGGCCTCGTCCTTGAAGTCGTCAACGGAGCAGAACCACTGGTCTGTCGCTCTGAAAAGGATCGGAGATTTACATCTCCAGCAATGCGGATACTGGTGGATGATCTTCTTTAATGCAAAAAGATTGCCTGTTGAATCAAGCTTTATGGCGATCTTTTTGTTTGCTTCCTCTGTCTTTAATCCCGCGAATTCTCCGGCTTCCTCTGTGAGAACGCCGTCGCCGTTTACTGGACAAATAACAGGGATCTCGGGATAATTGCGGCAAACATTATAGTCGTCAACACCGTGGCCGGGAGCTGTGTGTACGCAGCCTGTACCGCTTTCAAGTGTAACGTGGTCACCGACAATAAGAAGAGATTCACGGTCAAGGAAGGGATGCTGAGTCTTGATGTACTCAAGCTCGCTGCCCTTGATAGTGGCAACAACGGAATAATCTGTGATTCCGGCTTCTTCCATAGCAGTTTTATAAAGATCGGTAGCCATAACATAGTATTCGTCGCCGCTTTGGATTACAGAATACTCGTAGCGGGGACCTACGCAGATAGCTACGTTAGCGGGAAGAGTCCATGTTGTTGTTGTCCAGATCACAAAGAACACCTTTGACGGATCAATACCCAGCGCGGAGAACTTTCCGAGGTCATCGGTAACTTGGAATTTTACATATATTGAATGGCAGGGATCCTCGGCATATTCGATTTCCGCTTCCGCAAGCGCTGTTTTGCAC
>CADBXH010000064.1 GCA_902798605.1 uncultured Ruminococcus sp.
CTTAGACAGCATACTTTGAAATTGAATTGAACCGCCGTATGCCGAACGGCACGTACGGTGGTGTGAGAGGGCGGAGAAATTTCACCCTACTCGATTATATCTTTATCTTTGTTTTTTCTTTAACTCCCAAAATTCCGCCAAGCGAGCCGCCAATGAGCATTGCGGCAAAGCGTATCAGACATAATAACGAGAGGGGAGAACTGTTGTGAATCAGCGCGGCGGCGGTCAGTATGATGAATACCGCAAAGCCGGTTATCAACCCGACTACAAGCCCCGCGCCGTGGTTGAGCTTTGCCGAAATAAACCCGCCGATGAGCGTGCCGAGTGCCGCTGTGGCTATCATAATGTAATCGAGCGCGCCCGAGAACAGCTTTTTTGTGCTTATCATTACGAGCGATACGATACACAGCAAAATTATCTGCGCCGTCACTGCGCACAGCGAGCCGATGAGCACTGACTTTATCATAGTTTTTTTACCGGACATAAAAACACCCCTGAATATGATATGCTAAATTATATTCAGGGGAATTTATTTTATTCTGTTTTATTCTGATTAGTCTTCTTCTTTGTTTTTCTTCTTAAAGAGTGAGAAGCTCTTTTTCTCTTTCTGTTCCTCGGGCTTATCCTTAACGGTGTCTACCGTGGAGATACACCACTTTTTGAACTTCATCTTAACTCTGTCCGAGCCTGTCTCGATAATAATAGCGTCTTCATCGTCCTTGATAGCAACGATTCTGCCCATAATTCCGCCGATGGTAGTGATCTCGTCGCCGATTTCGAGGTTGTTTCTCAGCTGTGCTTCTTCTTTTTTCTTCTTTGAGTTAGGTCTGATGAGGAAAAAGTAGATAGCACCGATGATCGCGGCATAAATCAGGATCATTACCCACATATTTCCGCCAAATAAATTCTGCATTTTATTCCTTCCTTTCTGACAATTACATTGATTATATCAGGTTTATTGCCCGGTTGCAAGTGGTTTTTTAAATTTTTATCAAATTCTTGTGGCGAGCCGTTCTCTGTTTTGCTGATAAAACTGCTCAAACGTGCCGTTGTCGAGATTTTCGCGGATAAGCTCCATAAGATTATTGTAAAAATACAGGTTGTGCATTACCATCAGGCGCATACCGAGCATTTCGTTGCTTTTTAATAGATGTCTGATGTACGCGCGCGAGAAGTTTCGGCAGGTCGGGCAGCCGCAGTTTGGGTCAAGCGGCAGCTCGTCAAGCTCGTATTTTGCGTTGTTTAGGTTGCGCACTCCGTCAAAGGTGAACGCCTGACCGTGACGCGCGTTGCGGCTTGGCATTACGCAGTCAAATAAATCTATTCCGCGGTGGACGGATTCGAGTATATTCGCGGGAGTTCCCACGCCCATAAGGTAACGTATCTTGTTCTTGGGAGCAAAGGGTTCGATCGTCTCGATAATCTCGTACATCACCTCGGTAGGCTCGCCCACGGCAAGTCCGCCGATAGCGTAGCCGTCAAGGTCGAGCTCTGCGATCTCCTTCATATGGTCAATGCGCAAATCCTTGAACGTGCCGCCCTGGTTGATTCCAAAGAGCATTTGCTGTTTGTTTATAGTGCCGTCGAGGGAGTTCAAATAACTGAGCCGTTCGACGCACCGTTTGAGCCAGCGCGTAGTCCTTGCGACGCTGTCCTTTGTGTAGGCGTAGGGGGAGGGATTTTCGACGCACTCGTCAAACGCCATAGCGATATCAGAGCCGAGGTGCGACTGTATATCCATACTCTCCTCGGGACCCATAAATATCTTTCTGCCGTCGATGTGCGAGTTGAAGAACACTCCCTCTTCCTTGATGTTGCGCAGCTTTGCGAGAGAAAATACCTGAAATCCGCCGCTGTCGGTGAGGATTGGACCGTCCCAGCGCGTGAACTTGTGAAGCCCGCCGAGCTGCTTTACCTTGTCGTCGCCCGGGCGCAGATGCAGATGATAGGTGTTGCAAAGCTGTACCTGACATTTTAGGTTTTTAAGATCGAGAGCGGACACCGCGCCCTTTATAGCGCCGCAGGTGGCGACGTTCATAAACGCAGGGGTCTGGAATGTTCCGTGAGGCGTGACAAATTCACCGCGCCTCGCCGCGCCTTCGGTTTTGATTAGGTTGAACACAATAATTTCTCCTTAAACAGTTTACAAAAGACAATCAAAACAAATCGCTGTGTGTGCCGGTTCGGGAAAGAAAAAGAAACAATTCATCATTATTGATCCTATATATCAACAACCAGTCGGGTTGAATGTGACATTCCCGAAACCCGGAGTAATTTCCTGTCAGTGCATGGTCTCTGTATTTATCCTCAAGAGTTTCCTGATTGGCTAACTTTTCGATAACAGTGTTAAGAAGTTCAAGGTTATATCCACGTTTGGCAGTAAGCTTTAAATCCTTTTTGAAAGCATTTGAAAGAACGATATCAAGCATCTTCAAGAACCTCGCTCACGGCATCTTTGAAGGAGGAATACCGCTTATACTTTTCGGGATGTTCTAACATCTCATAGTATTCATTCATCGCCGCCGTTGTATCTTTGTTAGGAACCTCTGTTGTGATTTCAAACGGGATCCTGTGTTCCCTTACAACAGTCCTCGCGAACAGGTTGAACGCGGCGCTTACCGAAATGCCGATTTCCTTGCAAAATAAATCAAAATCTCTTTTTGTGTTTTCGTCCATTCTGATATTTACATTAGTTTGAGCCATAGTTATACCACCTTTCGTTAATATTATACCCTGAATAATATTAAATGTCAATGATATTCATATACAAACTATATAATTATCATAGCGTCGCCGAAGCTGAAAAATCTGTACCGCTCGTCCACAGCAGTTTTGTAGGCGTTCATAATGTTGTCGTAGCCCGCGAACGCCGAGACCAGCATAATCAGCGTGCTTTCGGGCAGGTGGAAGTTCGTTACGAGCCCGTCGAGCACCCTGAACTCAAACCCCGGGTAGATGAAAATATCCGTAAAGCCCTCGCAGGGTATTATCTCCCCGTGCTCCGCGGCAACGCTCTCGAGCGTCCTGCAGGAGGTCGTGCCGATCGCGATCACCCGCTTGCCGTTTTGTTTTGTCTGCCTTATCAAATCGGCTGTTTTCTTGGGTATTTCGTAATGCTCGCTGTGCATTTTGTGCTTTGTAACGTCGTCGACCTTGACGGGTCTGAACGTGCCCAGGCCGACGTGAAGCGTAACGTACGCTATATTCACGCCCTTATTCCTGAGTTTCTCCATCAGCTCCTCGGTAAAGTGCAGTCCTGCCGTGGGAGCGGCAGCCGAGCCGAGCTCGTGGCTGTATACGGTTTGGTATCTCTCCTGATCCTTGAGCTCCTCGGTGATGTAGGGGGGAAGCGGCATTTGCCCGATCTTGTCGAGCGTAGAGAAGAAGTTTTCGTCGCAGTCAAAGTCAACGACCCTGTTGCCGTCGTCCTTGACTTCGACAACGGTAGCGCTCAGAAGTCCGTCGCCGAAGGTGAATTTTGCGCCTTCCTTTGCCTTTCTGCCGGGCTTGCAGAGGGTCTCCCAACGGTTGCCCGAAATCTGCTTCAATAAAAGGAACTCGACCCTCGCGCCGGTGTCTTTAACGCCGTAAATCCTCGCGGGGAGCACCCTTGAATCGTTCGCTACGATAAGGTCGCCCTCGTTAAGATAGTCGATTATATCATAAAAATGCCTGTGCTCGATCTCTCCGCTTTCTCTGCCGAGCACCAAAAGCCGCGAGCTGTCGCGGGGCTCAACGGGAGTCTGGGCAATAAGCTCTTTTGGCAGGTCGTAATAAAAGTCGCTGGTTTTCATTAAAATCCCTCACAATTTTTTTCTGCAAAAATATTATAAAATACGGTGTTTTAATTGACATACGTTTTCATTAATGATATACTACAAGTTGAGGTATGTTGCGAATATTTGCGCATATGCAGTGGTGATTTGTAATCCACAGCATATTCTATTTTATAATAAAATGACGGATAAGGCAACTGCTTTTTGAAAAAATTGTAATATTCGGAGGAATCATAGTGAAAAAGTACAAGGTAGGAATTATCGGAGCAACAGGAATGGTA
Source organism: uncultured Ruminococcus sp. (assembly GCA_902798605.1). The sequence goes on from CADBXH010000064.1 coordinate 4,058, forward strand.
GGCCAGCGCTTTGCGCTTTTGCTTGAAAACCACCCGTGGTTCGAGGTCACAGTCCTCGCTGCAAGCGCACGCAGCGCGGGCAAGAAATATTCGGAGGTCACAGACGGCAGATGGCATATGGACACCCCGCTCCCCGACAAATATAAGGATATGGTTATCGTTGACGCGGAAGATGTTGAGGCGGTAGCTTCTCAGGTTGACTTCTGCTTCTGCGCGGTCAATATGAAAAAGGACGAGATCAAGGCGTTAGAGGAAAAATACGCAAAGGCCGAGTGCCCGATCGTATCTAACAACTCGGCTCACCGCTTTACTCCCGACGTACCTATGGTAGTGCCCGAGATCAACGCAGACCACATCAAGATTATTGAGTCTCAGAGGAAGCGCCTCGGCACAAAGAGAGGCTTTGTAGCCGTTAAGTCGAACTGCTCGCTGCAGAGCTACGTTCCCGCTATCCACCCGCTTAAAGAGCTCGGTGTAGACAAGGTTCTTGCCTGCACATATCAGGCTATCTCGGGAGCCGGCAAGACATTCAAGACATGGCCTGAGATGGTAGACAACCTCATCCCGTATATCGGCGGCGAGGAGGAGAAGTCCGAGCAGGAGCCGCTTAAGATCTGGGGTAAGATCGTAGGCGACGAGATCGTTAAGACAGACGATATCGCCATCACATCACAGTGCCTGCGCGTTCCGGTATCGAACGGACACACCGCGGCTGTGTTTATGTCGTTCAAGGACGGCGTAAAGAAGCCCACAGTCGACGAGATCATCAATATTTGGGAAAACTACAAGGGCAGAGCTCAGGAGCTCGAGCTTCCCAGCGCGCCCAAGAATTTCCTGCACTACTTTACAGAGCCCGACCGTCCGCAGATAAAGTCGGAGCGTAACCTTGAAAACGGTATGGCAGTATCTGTCGGCAGGCTCAGAGAAGACACACAGTATGACTACAAATTTGTTTGTATGTCTCACAACACTCTTAGAGGCGCGGCAGGCGGCGCTGTCCTTTTGGCAGAGCTTCTTTGCGCCGAGGGTTATATGGATTAATATTGGAGGAAGATTATGGCAGACCACATTTTTACAGGCTCGGGCGTTGCTATTATCACGCCCACTAAGTCAGACGGAACAGTAAACTTTGATGTTTTCGGACAGCTCCTTGACTTCCACATCGAAAACGGCACCGACGCCGTGATCGTTTGTGGAACAACAGGCGAGGCGGCTACTCTTACCGAGGAGGAGCACTGCGAGGTCATCGCTTATGCTGCCGAGAGGATCAACGGCAGGATCCCCGTTATCGCGGGTACAGGCAGCAACGACACCAAAACCGCCGTTATGCTCTCAAAGTCAGCTCAAAAGTCAGGCTGCGACGCGCTTTTGAGCGTTACTCCTTACTACAACAAGACCTCTCAGGCAGGACTTGTAAAGCACTTTAACGTTATCGCGGACTCGGTAGAGCTCCCGATCATCGTTTATAACGTGCCCTCAAGAACAGGCTGCAACATCCAGCCCAAGACATACGCCGAGCTCTGCAAGCACCCCAACATCAAGGCTGCCAAGGAAGCGAGCGGCAATATTTCTCAGGTGGCTGTTATCCGTTCGCTCTGCGGCGACAAGCTCGACATCTATTCGGGCAACGACGACCAGACCGTTCCGTTTATGTCACTCGGAGCATTGGGCGTTATCTCTGTTTTCGCAAACATCTGTCCCGCCGAGATGCACAAGATCTGTCAGCTCTGCCTTGATAATAACTTTGCCGAGGCTCAGAAGCTCCACTTCCATTACCTCGAGCTTATGAACATTATGTTCTCTGACGTCAACCCGATCCCCATCAAGACCGCTATGAACCTTTACGGCTTTGACGCGGGCGAGTGCAAGCTTCCGCTTGTTCCGATGAGCGTTGCGGGTTATCACGACCTCAAGGACTGCCTTGCAAAGTACGATCTTTTGAATAAGATTTGATTTAATAATATTGATTTTTAGGGGCGAGCATTGCACGCCCCTACTATAATAAAAGGGGACGTTAAAATGATTAAAATTGCAATCGTAGGCGCAAACGGCAAGATGGGCTATTTTGTAGCTCAGTCGGTGATTGAAAATCCCGAGACCGAGGTGGCTTTCGGAGTAGACGCTTACGGCGATAATAAATACGACTTTGAAGTTTTTAAGAGCTTTGATGAAGCCGCACAAAAGCCCGACGTAATCATAGATTTTTCCAATCCCGCGGCTCTTGACGGTATGCTCGGCTTCGCGCTCAAAAACAAAATCCCCTGCGTTATCTGCACAACGGGTTATTCCGAGGAGCAGGTGGGGAAGATACAGGAAGCCGCAAAGGATATACCCGTGTTCTATTCGGGCAATATGTCGCTCGGCATTAATCTCTTGATAGAGCTCTCAAAGCAGGCGGCAAGGGTGCTCGGCTCGACCTTTGACATCGAGATAGTCGAAAAGCACCATAACCTCAAGCTCGACGCTCCCAGCGGCACCGCGCTTATGATAGCCGACGGTATCTCGGAGACTCTCGAGCAGGAGCCGATGTATGTTTATGACAGACATTCCTACCGCAAAAAGCGCGCAAAAAATGAGATCGGTATCCACTCTGTCCGCGGCGGCACGATAGTCGGCGAGCACGAGGTCATCTTCGCGGGTCACGATGAGGTAGTCACGATTTCTCATCAGGCTCAGTCAAAAGAGGTGTTTGCCTCGGGCGCTGTAAACGCGGCAATTTTCCTCGCCGATCAGCAGCCGGGAATGTACAATATGAGCAAGCTGTTATCTTCAAAATTTGAATAGTATTTATTTATGTTTTGACCTCAAAGGTTTATTCTCCTTTGGGGTCTTTTTTTGTGCTGATTTATCGGAAATTTACTTGACTATATTATATAATTTATGAAAAATTAAAATGGATTATTTTAAGTAAATGTTGGTTACTTTGCTTAATAAAAACGCGAAAATTAAGGTATTTCACGTAAATTTCCGAAAGGAGTGATTCATATAAGTTTTACCAAAAAACTCACAAGCGTGATTCTTGCGGTATGTATGGTCGTATCTATCCTTACCGTGGCAATTGTTCCCGCTGCCGCGTAGACTACTTACGAAACATACGCGCAGGAAAATGTCCGGGGCAGTAATATCCTTCACTGCTTTAACTGGTCGTACAACCAAATCAAAGCAAACCTTGCCGATATTGCAAAGGCAGGCTATACGGCGGTACAGACCTCGCCTGTCCAAAGCCCGAAGGACTACAATTCGAGCTGGACAGACACACCGAACCAGTGGTGGAAGCTGTACCAGCCCCTCGGTTTTTCCGTTTCAAACAGTTCTTGACTCGGCACAAAGACTGAGCTTACGTCGCTGTGTACAGAGGCGGAAAAATACAACATCAAGGTAGTTGTTGATATCGTAGCTAACCACCTCGCGAACAACGGTATCGACGGCGGCACATACAGCTACATCAACAGCGGCATTGAGAGCGATCTCAAAAACGCGAATTATTATCACACGAACAATACCCGCGTAAACGACGACAACAGGTACAACATTACGCAGTACCATCTCGGTATGCCTGATCTGAACACAGGCAACAGCTATGTTCAGCAAAGGGCTCTCGGTCTGCTCGAGGAATGTATCGACTGCGGTGTTGACGGCTTCCGTTTTGACGCTGCAAAGCACATAGAAGTCCCGAACGATCCGTCAAACTGCAGAAGCAACTTCTGGCCGACCGTTATAAACGGCGCGACAGATTATGCTGAGCAAAACGGCAAAGAAGTTCCGTTCTATTACGGCGAGATCCTCGGCGGAGCGGGTACTGATATTTCAAATTACACCCAATATATGGCGGGCACCGATAACTACACGGGCGACCTCGCGCTTGATAAGGCTTACTGGGCATACGCTCCCGATTTAGCCGACGGCACATATCACAAGGGCGCGTCGGCTTCCGACAGCGTGCTTTGGGTAGAGTCGCACGATACCTATATGGGTGAATCCGGTTCCGCGTGGACAAAAAATACAAGCAGCGTTAAGAGTAATATTATCAACAGAGCATGGGCGATAGTAGGCGCGAGAGCCGAGTCTACCGCTTTGTTCTTCGCGCGTCCGAACTCCACAATGGGTTACGCCAGCACCGACGGAAACTGGAAGTCAAAGGCGGTTTCCGAGGTCAACAAGTTCAAGAGCCACTTTGACGGCACAAACGAGTATCTATCGTCCTCGGGCGACAAGGTCGCTTACATCGAGCGCGGCACAAAGGGCGTTGTTATCTCCAAGCTTGACGGCGGCGGACAGGTCAGCCTTACCGCTCACCAGATGGAGGACGGCACATATACCGATTATGTAACAGGCGGCACATTTACCGTATCGAACGGCGTGATCAGCGGTAATGTTGACTCCCAGGGCGTTGCGGTAGTTTATAACGCCGACCAGAGCGCCGGCAATTATATCGAAGCCGACACTCTGTATCTCGATCCCGGTATAAGCTCATGGAAGCAGAGTAACCAGCGCTACGCTATGTATGTCTTTAATAACTCCTCATCTCAGTGGGTAAGTATGACTGACAGCAACAGCGACGGCATATATGAAGCAGCTGTTCCCTCAGGCAACTGGACAGGCGTTATCTTCTGCACGATGAACGCTTCCAACCAAACAAACAGCTGGAGCAATAAAACAAATCAAACGGTCGACCTTTTCCCGACAGACGATAATGATCTCTTTACCGTAACGGGAGCGGATTCCGGTGACGGTTCAAAGTTTAACGGCACGTGGAGCGTTTACAGTTCTCAGCAGACAACTACCGCGCCCGCGACTCAGCCGACAACGGAACCGGCAACAGAGCCTACAACAGAGCTTGTAACTCAGCCGACGACCGAGCCTTCTTCAGATACATATACCGTTTACGCGGTTGACAATGCTAACTGGAACAGCAATACAATGAATGTACACTACTGGGGAGACGGAGAAACATCCTGGCCCGGTACTGCAATGACTCAGTATTCCGGCAATAAGGTATTTAAATTCGACGTTCCCAAAAATGTTTCAGGTATCATATTTAATGTTGATAACGGTTCAAAACAGACCGTTAATATAGAATCAGGTATCACAGACGGCGCTGTTTTTGTGATCAGCACTGAAAAAAGCGGCAACAATTATAAAGTATCACTTGCTCCGACCTACTATCTTGTAGGTTCGATGAACGGCTGGAGCAATAATGACGATTACGCTTTTTCTATAACGAACGCGGACGCAGGCGCATATGAATACAAGCTGTCAGGCGTTCAACTGAGCGCAAACACACAGATAAAGGTTCACAGCAGCAGTGACACATGGTACCCGGGCGGCTCCGATAATAACTACACTGTTTCGGCAGACGGAACATATGATATATACTTCCGCCCCAACGGCGACGGCAATGAGGATTGGCACGAGAATTATTTCTATGCAGTAAACGTCACTCCTTACACGGTCACTTGGGTAGACGGCGACGGCAATACGCTGAAGACCGATACCGTTATCCACGGTGATACTCCCGAATACAGCGGCGAGACTCCTTTAAAGACCGCCACTGCTCAGTACACCTACGCATTCAACAACACATGGTCGCCCGCGATCACTCCTGCGACCGGCAATGTTACATATGAGGCTCAGTTTGACGCGAACATCAACACCTACACGGTAACATGGGTAAACTATGACGACTCTGTGCTTGAGCCGATTCAGCTTATATGCACTTCACTATCCCAAAGAACGGCACACCCGGCATACAGGACGTATATGTCAGGGACGCTGAGATAAAGAGAGTAGGCGGTAAGGATTATTACTGCTTCACCTGCAACGTAGCCGCTAAGGAGATAGAATCGAACATCACTGCACAGCTTATCAATGGTGACGAGAGCAGCTTGCTCTACACCTACTCAGTCAAGCAGTACGCTGATTACCTGATTGCTCATCAGGATGACAGCCCGACCTTCAAGAAAGCTGTTCCGCTTGTTCAGGCGATGATGGTTTACGGCGAAAACGCAAGGTACTACTTCGATAAGACGGACGAAAAACCCGATGACATCGAGGTTGAGATCCCCGAGTACGGCAGAAATATCTACGATCTGCCCGAGGGAGTTACCTTTGCCGGCGCGACGCTCTCGCTTAAATCAGAGACAACGCTCTCGATCTACTTCAACAGCGAGACCGAGCCCACTCTGACCTGCGAGAACGAGGGTTATACCTGCGAAACCAAGCAGACAGGCGCTAATGAGTATGTTATACGCATCCGCGGCATAGCGGCGTATGATTTGGACAAGGTGTTCACGGTCGATGTCAACGGCCATCAGGCAGTTGATTACAGTCCGATGACATACTGCTACAAGTCTCAGAACAGCAATGACGTCAAGCTTGCAAATACAGTCAAGGCGCTGTATAAGTATATGCTTGCCGCTAAGGAGTATTTTGACGAGCCCGAAAACGGAGGTGGAAATTAATGAAAGATTTATATGAACGCACCGACCTCGAGATAATCAAATTCAAATACGACGACGTCATCACCACAAGTAATGAGGAAGACGAAGTCAGCAGAACTGATTAAACCAAAAAACACTCAGACCCGTTTTTCGCGGGTCTGAGTGAGAAGAAGTGATATGATGAAGATTTTATTAAAAACTGTTTGTATAATTACGATTTGCTTGCGTTTAGTGTCTCTGCGGAGCAAAAGAAATATATCCGTGGTGATTCGGACGGAGACGGAAGCGTAGGTATTTATGACGTAACGCTTATCCAAAGGGTGGTCGCCGGCATCGAGCCCGACCCCGACGGTATGATAACCAAGAGGGGAGACGTTAATAAAAACGGAATGGACATAAACGATGCCGTTAATATCCAAAAGTATCTTGCGCAGTTCAACAATGTTCTCGGTATCGGAAATACCGTGACCGACGGAGGAAACTGGGATCTGCCGTTTGTATCCGATTAAGTAAAAACTAACAAACCACTCAAGCCTGTATTCTTGCGGGCTTGAGTGGATAATGCTGAGGAAAATGATATGAAACTGAATTCTAATTTTATTAAGCATACGATAGACGACCAGACCGTTGTTGTACCGACCGCGGGCGCGGATTTTCACGGGCTTGTTCAGGGCAACAAGAGCGTAGAGGTCATCCTTGAATGTCTCGAAAACGACACGACCGAGGAAGAGATCACCGAGGAGCTCGCCAAGCGTTTCAGCGGCGACAAAGAACTGATGCGCGCCGACGTGCACGATGTTGTCACAAAGCTGAAAGGGATCGGCGCGATAGATGACTAAAAAGTTTGAGGATATTATCTCAGAGCAAGGAAGGCTTGTTTATACGAACGTGGGCGACAGTATGTACCCGTTCATAAAACCACGCGACCTGCTGGTGATAGAAAAGATAAGCGCTCCGCTCAAAAAGTACGATGTTCCGCTTTATAAGCGCGACTCGGGGCAGTATGTCCTGCATCGCATCGTCAAGATAAAAAACGGGGAATACTATATCTGCGGAGATAACCGTTTCTATATAGAACAGGGAGTAGAGGACAGGCATATTATCGGCTTGCTCACAGAGATAGTGCGTGACGGCGAAACGATTTCGGTCTACTCTTCAAAGTACCGTTTATACAAATTGTTTTTACCGCTAAGAAGATTTATAATTCGATTTAAGAATATTATCAGAAGAATAATCAGAAAAATCAAAAGGAAAAAATAAAAGTTCGGTTTACTCAAAAAGAGCGTAACCGAACTTTATTATTATGTATTAATATTTGTTTTGACTGACTGCGGCATCACTTTCTGAAAAGCCTGTCTGTTTCGTATTCGGGCTCCGTGGTCATCCTGATACCGAGCTTTTTAAGGGTGCGCGTGTCGGTCTCGGAGAGGATGACGGTCGCGTGAGCATCGGTGTCGCGCAGCTTATGTATCTGATCCATAGCGAGCTTCGCCGTGGGGTTCGTCACCGCCGACATCGAGAGCGCGATCAATATTTCGTCCGTATGGAGCCGCGGGTTAACCGAACCGAAGTGGTGGACCTTCAGTCTCTGTATAGGCTCGATAACCGCGGGGTCGATGATATCGACCTTGTCGGGTATCTCCGCAAGGGTTTTGAGCGCGTTGAGCAGCATTGCCGAGCAAGCGCCCAAAAGGTTCGTGGTTTTGCCTGTGATGATCTGACCGTCCGCAAGCTCTATTGCCGCGGCGGGATGGCTTGTTTCATTGGCTTTTTCAAGCGCAGAGGCAACAACAGGTCTGTCAGAGGTCGTCAGCTTGTTCTGCTTCATCAAAAGCCCGATCTTATACGCCTCGTCGGAATTTCCGACGCCAATTTTATTGTTGGAAAGCGCTTGATAGTAACGCCTGATTATTTCCTGATTGGCGGCGGCGCACACAGCCTCATCGTCAATAATGCAGTTGCCCGCCATATTAACGCCCATATCCGTCGGGGATTTGTACGGTGACTCGCCCAAAATCAGCTCAAACATCGTGTTGAGCACGGGGAATATCTCGATATCTCTGTTGTAATTAACTGTTGTCTTGCCGTAAGCCTCAAGGTGGAACGGGTCGATCATATTTACATCGTTAAGGTCGGCGGTAGCAGCCTCGTACGCGACATTGACGGGATGCTTGAGCGGAAGATTCCAGATAGGGAAGGTCTCAAACTTTGCGTAACCCGCCTGAACGCCGTGCTTGTGCTCGTGATACAGCTGAGAAAGACAAACCGCCATCTTGCCCGAGCCCGGACCCGGCGCGGTGATAACGACCAGCTTGCGCGAGGTCTCGACATAATCGTTCTTGCCGTAACCGTTGTCGCTCACGATAAGCTCAACATCGGTCGGGTAGTTGGGAATAGAGTAGTGGTGATATACCTTGATACCGTTTTCAACAAGCTTTTTTTCAAACTTAACGGCAGTCGGCTGCTCGGCGTAGCGGGTCAGCACGACCGACTCAAGCATCAAGCCTCTGTTCTTGAAAATGTCGATCAGCCTCAAAACATCGAGGTCGTATGTGATCCCGAGGTCGCCTCTGACCTTGTTTTTCTCGATATCGTCGGCGTTGATGACTACAACGATCTCCGCGTCGTCCTTTAGCTGCATAAGCATTTGAAGCTTAGAGTCGGGCTTGAACCCCGGCAAAACTCGCGAGGCGTGGAAGTCGTCAAACAACTTTCCGCCGAATTCCAGATACAGCTTTCCGCCGAACTGCTTTATCCTGTCGCGGATATGCTGCGACTGCATCTCAAGGTATTTATCGTTATCAAATCCGATTTTCATATTAATCCTCCGATTTAACCAAATCATTTCCAATATACCTTTTTAACAGATTACATTATATAATAAAATAACCCCGTTATTTTTCGGAATAATAAAATAACAATTTTTTAATCTCCTGATTTATATTTGATTGACTTAAATATTTTTATATTATATAATTACAGTAGTACATTTATTTAGGAGCCTATTATGAAAGAGCTGATTATTATAGCCGGAGTTAACGGCACGGGAAAATCAAGCTTCAGGGGAGTGCTTGAAGGTCAGGGAGTACCTATGGGTCATATAGTTGACCCTGATGTAATTGCCAAGAATAACAGTTTTAATGATATTGCCGCCGGAAAGCAGGCTGTAAAGGAGATTGACGGCTGTATTGAACGCGGGGAATCCGTTACGCAGGAAACCACACTGTCCGGTCATAGAATTAAAAGAACAGTTGTAAAGGCAAAAGAAAAAGGATATAAAATCACGCTGTATTACATCGGCTTGAATACAAAATACGAGAGTATTTTCAGAATTGAAAACCGTGTAAAAAAAGGCGGTCATTATATTAACCCCGAAGATGTTGAACGCCGTTTTAATAAACGCTTTGACGATCTAAAAAAGGTTTTGCCGTACTGCGATAAAGTTGTTTTTTATGATAACGAAAATGGATTTGTAAAGGTAGCGGAGATAATAAACGGAAATTTCAAATACACAAACGGCTACAGACCGGAGTGGATTGTTGAGTTTGGGGAAAGTTGTTTGTAAAAATCTATAGTAGAAATCTTTTGAAAGCACGTTTTTTGAACGTGCTTTTCTTTTGTTGATTTTAAAATTAATGTGTTGCAAAAAATTTATTAATATGGTATATTATAAGTGCCAACAATTAGTCAATTAAATAGAAGTGCAAAACTTGGTTGTTTAGCAAGAATATATTTGCTCCCTCTTTTCAATTTTTTATGATGAGAGTGTTTTTTACTTATGTAAAAAATACAGCTCTATCTATTAGAACACCTTATCATTAAATTGAGATTTGGGTTTGTACTAATATTGACTGATTGTTTGGCGACGATTCGGAGCTTGTGTTTTTTGACGTACAGTCTTCGGATTGTACGTCTTTTTTATTTTAGGAGGAGTATTTATGGTTAAAAAATTAAACAAAGATGAAATGACTACATATATGAAACAAGCTATGGAACTAGAATCCTCTATTTATACACAGGAGCGAGCAATAGATGAAGCTGATAAAAAATAAAGAGAATCGATACCGAAAAAAAAGAAAGGTTAAGCGTGCTGAAGTGAAATCACCTGAAAAGCCCGATTTATCTGTGGATCAAGGGAAAAATGGAGCAGCAGGTTGTGTGAGTTCTGTGTTTTTTTTGGGAGGACTTATTTGGATTATAGGTGCTATTTTATGGAAAAGCTATATTTTGATTTTTATTTCTATTCCCTTCTTTGTTATTGGTGGGCTATGTTCAAAAGTGACAGCTCAAAACACAGAGATATTAAAATGGTTGGCGGTAATAAATACTTAAATGATTATTCTACGAAATCACAGCAACACAAGCAAGACACAACATAAATAGCACAGTAATTAAGGCTGTACTCTCAAAGCATGTGAGTACAGCCGTTTTTATAAATGTTTTGCTCAATAAACCCCAAATAAACAACAAAACGCCCCTTGGTTGTTTTATAGAAATATAAAAAACCACACTGAAAATACCGAAAAATGGCTTTCCAATGCGGTTTTTGTGGTGGAGCTGAAGATGTATTGGAGTGGGATGTGAAAAGCTTTAGCTCGTTTGTTGCGGTGTGTACATAGCTATAACTTCGCGTGACGCTCTCCTTAAAAACGTCACACTGTGACGTTTTTACCTCCCGTTGGTCGGCACAGTCGCCTTCAAGTCCCATCTTCAGTGTTTTGGTTTGTTAAATTAATTCGGGGTACCCTTAATGGGTACCCTGAATTAATGGAGCTGAAGATGGGACTTGAACCCACGACCTACTGATTACGAATCAGTTGCGCTACCAACTGCGCTACTCCAGCAAATTTATTAACCTTTGTTATTATACAGTAAAATAAAATAATAATCAATAGTAAATTTTAATTTTGTGTTTTTTCTTGATTTATTCTCAAAAGAGAAAGTTTTTCACATTTCTTGAATTAGCCGATTCCTATGCGATATAATATATTTTAATGGTGTATGAATGGTATATGGCGGTGAGATAATGGAAAGTAAAAAAAACACGCTGAGTTACAAGCTTGAGACTTTAAGAAAAAACAAAGGGCTTACCCAAAAGGATGTCGCCGATATCCTAAAGGTAAACCGCACAACTTATACAAAGTACGAGACAGGAGTGACCGAGCCGAATGTTTCTTCGCTCAGAAAGCTCTCGGAGATATTCGGGGTCGACCTCAATTGTCTTTTGTCCGACGATGACGAAATAACTGTTGTCCGCGATAATGAACCGGAGGACGAAAAGACCCAAGAGTTCGTAAAGCTCTTTAACCTTTTGTCGGAAAAAGACAAGGCAAATCTCCTTAATCAGATGAAAAAACGCACCGAGGGTTCAAAATAATCTTTTAAAAACCCTTTACTTTGTAAATAAATTGTGTTATTATATAGCAGTTGACCTGTTTCACGGATTAGGGGTCAAGCCGCAAAGCGGAGTTTCACAGCCCTATTCTGAGATCCGGGCAAAATAAATAAAAAGGTGGAATAAAAATGTTAAAAGAAGAAAAGCAGGCTATAATGCAGGAGTACGCTCTTCACGAGGGCGACACAGGTTCTCCCGAGGTTCAGATCGCTCTTCTTACAAAGAGGATCAATGACCTTACCGAGCACCTCAAGATCCACAAGAAGGATCACCACAGCAGACGCGGTCTTCTTATGATGGTTGGTCAGAGAAGAAGTCTTCTCGGCTACCTCAAGAAGGTTGACATCGAAAGATACCGTACTATCATCGCTAAACTCGGTATCCGTAAGTAATCTTACAAAACAAGGGCAAGCGGAGCGAAAGCTCTCTTGCCCTAAATTCAATTATTACAGCCGTATAACGGGATTATTCACCCACTGTATTTTAGCGGTAAAAAGATATTGCAACTCG
>CADBXH010000065.1 GCA_902798605.1 uncultured Ruminococcus sp.
TATGCAAAAAACTTTGGCGATCGCTCTCTCTCAGGAGGGTTATCAGAACTACGCGACAGAAGGTATCGACATTGAGCAGGCTCGCGCCGACGGGCTCCTCTGGACGGGCAAAGAGCTCAGAATGAACTCGAATTTAACGGGCAACACCGAATACACCCGCTGGGCGCAGAGCTACATTATGGACTGTGCCGAGGGCGAAGAGTACAACGACATCGACTGGTGCGCTATCTTTGTCAGCTGGTGCCTTTATCAGGCGGGATACAACGATGACGCAAGGCTAAAAAGATACTACTATTCCTACTGCGCCGAGCCGAGGGTAGAGTTTGACGCGGACAGCTGGATCCTCGCGTACAACTTTAAGCAGCAGGGCGTTTATTACACCCCAAAGGCTCACCACAAGCTCGATAAATACTACTGGAACACCTACTACCACATCGACATTGATCCGTTTGATATCCCGTATCAGCCGGGCGGACTTATCTTTTTCTCATGGGACAGCTCGGGCGATTATTTTGACCACGTCGCGATCGTTGTCGATTATGACGAGAACACCCACGTGCTGACCTACACAAACGGCAACTCCGACGGTCAGGTCATCACACGTCAGATAGATTTGGATGTCGAGGAGGAGTTCCGCGGACAGCAGTACGCAAAGAACAGCGACCGCGTTATGGCGTGTGTTGAGTACGACAATATCCTGCCGCTCGAGCCCAAGGAGATAACCACAACAACTCCCACGATAGAGTGGAACCGCAACGGCTCATCGGGCATCAAGATCCAGACAAATTCCGAGTCGGTTATCGGTTCGGTATCGGTGGACGGAAACTACCTCGGTTCAAATGTCGAGAGCAATATGCTGCTCCACGAGGGCTTGCTCTCTATCGGAAAGTCCGAGCTCGTTGGGTATAGCTTGGGAACGCATAATATGATGCTGACCTTTGATGACGGCGCTGTTCCCGTGACCTTCAAGATCTATGAGCCGTATTTTATCGGCGACGCGAACATTGACGGCTATATCACCATCGGCGACGTCACAAGGATACAGAGGATCCTCGCAGGGATCGAACAGGACGACGGCGGTACCGTTGCGCGCCGCTGTAATGTCGACGGCAAAAAGCTGAGCGTTACCGACGCCACCGCTATCCAGCGCAAGATCGCGCAGTTTGCAGGTGACCCGTACCATATAGGAGACGAGGCAAAGGATTTCGGAAATAAAAAGGATGACTATGAGCTTCCCTTTGTTCCGGATTAAATAACGATAAAAACATAAAGCGAGCTGCCGGCGAAAGTGTCGGCAGCTCATCTTGTTTAAAACTGAGTTTTCGGAATTATTTTTTATTGCATAGGTTTCTTTTTTGATATAATAGAATCAACTGAAAAGAAAGGGGGAGTGCAGTGAAAGTCAAATCTCGAAAGAGGCTGATCATGGGCTCGTTCTGAAAGCCGCGGCAAGAGGCTTGCCATCGCTTCTGTCCATAAAGTTGATGCGCTGTATCAGCCGCCTTGCATCGTTGAGCTGCTCTGCCAAAACTTCATCGGTCAAAAAGAGCATACCCTTGTCGCGCCTGATAGTATCCTTGCTGTCCACCTGCGCACCTTCTTTCGTGTTTTATAGTTTTATTCTATCACAAAGCATTATGTCTTTCAAGCGCGTTGACGAGGTATATTTTGAATTTAAAAGATTAAAATACTGCAATAAATCTGGAATGTTTTTTTATTTATGGTATAATGTACTTGAATTGTTTAAAGCAACACCGCACAATTCACTATATTACATAAAAGGAGAAATGAAAAATGAGATTTCCACACGCAGCAAAAGGAATCAAAAAGATTTTTTCTGCGGAGATTTTCAACTTGATCGCCATTGTGGCTTTCGGCGTTGCTATGGTTTTAGGCATCATTATTGCTTATGGCAAAGAAGAGGGCAATGAGGTTGCCTTGGGTGTATCAAGTATCGGCTTTTTAGTATGCTTGGCGGGAGCAGCTGTACTCGCGGTATTGGCGCTGATCTTTAAACTCGTCGGCGTTATTCAGAGTTCAAAGGACGAACCTGCTTTTAAGCTGGTTTTATACTTCGTAGTATTTGGATTGATAGTATGCGCGGTATTAGCGATCATAGGTATCTTTTTCCCTGACAATCCGTTCCTTTACAATCTTACAGACTCAATATCGGCTGTGATCAGCTTTATTTGCCTGCTCCTCATCATCCTCGGCGTTGGCAGTCTTGGTACTAAGCTCGGCAATGAGGAATTAGTGCTCAGAAGCGGCGGACAGTTCAAGCTCATCATCTGGATCGGCATCCTTTCACTGTTCGCGAGATTTTTCGGCATTTTTGCGATTGCAAGTTATTTTGCACAGTGGTTAGTAATTACTTTAGCGGCTATCGCCGTTTTCCTCAATGTCGTTCAGTACATTCTTTACCTTGTTCTTTTGGCTAAGGCAAAAAAGGCTCTCGCAGAGAGTTAAGGTAAAATTATAATAATTCTTTATAAGAAATTAAAGGAGATGGATTTATGAGTTTTCCACACGCAGCAAAAGGTATTAGTAAAATCTTTATTTCAGAGCTGTTAACACTGATTTCCGGAATCGCATTGGCGATCATGATTTTGATTACCGCCGCGAACGCAGACACGTTTAAAGCTGATAATCCAAACGAATTGGCAACCGGTCTTGTGATCGGCTTTTTCGCAGCCGGTGCTGTATTCTTTATCTCTTTTATTATAAAAGTTATCGGATATTTTCAGGCGTCAAGGGATGAAGAGGGCTTTACAAGAGCAATTATTCTCGCTATTATCACTGTTGTTCTTTTGATCGTTTCAAATATTCTGCAACCTCAGAATAATGTTGTTATGCAGTGGATATACACCGTAGTTTTAGTAGTGGCGGAAACAACGCATATGGTGGTGATAGTATCCGCTGTCGGCGGTATGGTTAATCTTTCATACAAGTGCCGTGATGAAGGATTGGTTCGCCGCGGTAATACTATCATAAAGATAGTCAGCGCGATCTATGCGCTGAACATCGTCCTCATTATCTTAAACCGCATATTATTCTTTATCAATCCGGATATTTTAAAGACATTTAACCTGATCATTAAATTGTTAGTCGCGGTGCTTACTGTGATCCAGTACATTCTGTATATCACATATCTTGCTAATGTCAGCAGTATGCTGAAGGAATCATAAAACAGAACATATTAATACTTGCCGGGCGGAATTATCCGCTCGGCTTTTTGTTATTTATATTGAATTCAGTATTAAAATATTGTATAATCAAAGCATATATAAAGTTCTGGTGATAGATTTGAAAAAAGACAGTTTGTTTTTATTTGATATTCGCGGCAGAATCGCGGCGGTAATACTTATGTTGGTTTTCGCGCTGAGCTTAGGCTCTTGCAAAGAGGAAGGGAAAAGCGAAACAACTGCGGAACAACCCACTATGGTTTTTACCGAGCCTGCGGTCACAACACAGCCGACAACGGCTAAACCGACCCAAGCTCCCACGACTGCTCCCTTTACCACCGTGCCTCCGACGACAGTTCCCGTGGAAACAAAGCCGCCGTTTGACCCTTACGCGGAAGATACCGAATACGACGTGGGCTCCGATTGGTTTGAAAATCAAGGCGATACCGATTACGGCACGCTTATGACAGACATTGAGTATTATTCATCGACCGCGGACGATTACAAGCGGTTCAATATCCTGCTTCCTCCCGGCTACGACCAAAAGAAAAAATGCCCCGTGATGTATATGATCCACGGCTGGGGCGCGGACTATACCGCCCACGTCCACAACGGCTCATACCTGCATATGCTATACGGCAACCTGCTGCGCGAAAAGAAAACCGTGCCGATGATAATCGTCGGCGTTGATATGTACACGGCAAAGCAGGAAGATAAGGACGAAAACGACGGCTGGCATATGAGATATTCCTACGACAAGGTCGTGGACGATATTGCTTATGACCTTATGCCGTATATCAGCGAACACTACGCGGTCGCCGAGGGCAGGCTCAATACCGCCGTAGCCGGAGTTTCCGAGGGCGGAGCAAGGTCGCTTTGCACGGGCTTTAAATTCCCCGACAAGTTTGGCTACATCGCGAGCATTTCTCCCGATGGCAACGCGATCGTGATGACCGATAACTATAACAGAAGCTACTGGACGGTCCCGTATTTTGAGGACGGTTTTCCCGTTCCCGCGGAAGAAAACAAGCCAAAGTACCTTTATCTCGCGGTAGGCTCAAATGACCCGTGGAACATCTCGTTTACCGAGAACTACAGCAATATTTTCAGCAATATGGGCATTGCTAACCACTACGATTACGTAGAGGGCTACGGCCACAACTCGGAATTCTGGGGCGTTTGTATGTATAACTTTTTGCAGAGGATATTTAAGTGATTCATATTTAATCATAGGCGGTGAGTATATGATAAAATTCTATAAACGAATTAAAACCGGCGTTTGTTTTGCGTTGATTATTGTTTTTGTTCTTTCTATGACCTCGTGCGCGCAGTCGTCACAGTCGAAGATCGATGAAAACAACATCTATAATTTTGAGAATTACGAAAGCGATGACGTCTACAATATCGAGCGAGTGAATTTGAGCGGTTCCGCTGCGGCAAAGTGCGCAAGCTACAAATTCACATATCTCTCGGACGGGTACGAGATAAAGGGATATATCTCGCTGCCGCTGTCGGCTGTCGAATCTCAAAAGCCAAGCAAGGTCGTTTTGTATAACAGGGGCGGCAATAGCGACATCGGTGTGCTCGATGATGACAGCACCGCAAACATTTGCGCCGAAGTAGATAATCGTATAGTGATCGCTTCTCAGTACAGGGGAGCGGGCGGCTCCGGCGGAAAGGATCAGTTCGGCGGCGATGACCTTAACGACGTTATCAAGCTTATAGATCTGTGCGAAAAAGAGTTCAAGTTTGTCGATATGGATGATTTTTGCGTCGCGGGAGTTTCGCGCGGCGGAATGATGACATACTTGTCAGCGAAGAATGACAAACGCGTAAAGCGTATAATCGCTGTATCGGCGGTCAGCGACCTTTTTCAAAGCTACAAGGCTCGTGATGATATGAAAGAGGTTCTAACGCGCTACATCGGAGGTTCTCCGGAGGTCATTCCCAAAGAATACGAAAAGCGTTCGGCGATTTACTGGACGGATGAAATAAAGGTCCCGGTGCTGATTATACACAGCAAAAAGGACGAAAGGGTCGATTATTCGCAGGCGGAAGCGATGTATTCAAAGCTCAAAGGCAAAACCGAATGTGAATTTATCCCTTACGATGATGATGTTCACGGTATCCATACGCAGGATTTTGATAAGATAAACAAGTGGCTCGACAACAAATAATTCTAAATTAGAATAATGATTAACATTGCGGACAGGCAGTTCAAAACAAATCTGCCTGTCTTTTCTTTTGTGTCTGTGTTCTGATTAGAAATATGTACTGTTTTTACCATTTAATATTGCCAAAATTATCATAATATGGTATAATAGAATGGAATTTGTATATATTTTTACCATTAAATAGTGGGTGTGAAATAATGGATTATAACAAAACGCAGATGTTTATTCCGAAACCTGCGCGTCCGGCGACCTTGTTTATTGTTGACAAGAGAAAAAGACCGATTTTACTCCGAATGACCGGAGACGCGACGATCGGCAGGGATTATCCCGGTTCCGACAGGAATATCAAGATACAATCGAGTATTGTCGGCAGAAAGCACGGAGAATTTGTTTATGATAGTTACTCTGATAATTACTACTATATCGATAACAACAGCCTCAACGGAACATTTATAAACGGGATGAAGCTTCAGCCGTACAACAGCCGCGGCTCAAGGGCATACAGGCTGTCGGACGGAGATGTTTTGAGGATCGACAGAAGCGACCTGTCCCATCCGCATCACGAGGCGGTTTTGATGATATTCAGCAGAAGCTTTGACCCGAAGGAGCGCTGGAATATTGCGGATATAACAACTATGTCGAGGGTTTCCGTCGGCAGAGCCGAGGGTAATAATATAAGACTCGATGATATGATGGCTTCAAGGCTTCACGCCCAGATATGCGCAACGCCGAACGGTGTGGTGTTGTATGACTGCAACAGCCAAAACGGTATAATAGTAAACGGAAAAAAGATATATCAAAGCACATATTTGAATAATAATGACGTGATCCGTATCGCGAACACGATGATGATTTTCACCGGATCGAACATAGTGTTCAACAGCCCGGGCGACCGTTCGGGTTGTCTGTCAGTCGATATCCACGACCAGACCTTCGGCAGCCACACCATCATCAAGGATATTGCGTTTGAGGCGGATACAAAGGACTTTATTTTGATCCTCGGCGGTTCGGGTGCGGGCAAAACCACGCTGATAAACGCCGTGCTGGGCGAGGTCAAGGCAAACGGAAAGGTTATCCTTGACGGACAGAGCCTTTACGATAATTTCAAGACGATGAAATCCCAGGTCGGCTTGGTTCCCCAGTTTGTTAATTTGAGAGATAACGACAAGGTAATCTCCACGCTTATGGATATAGCCGATATAAAGCTCAGCAGCTATTCAAAAAAAGAAAAGCTCGAGCGTATCGACAAAATACTTTATATGCTTGGCGTTCAGGGGCTGCGCAATCATCTGATCCGTCAACTCAGCGGCGGTCAAAAGAAGAAGATATCGGTTGCCGCGCAGCTCGTCGGCTTCCAAAAGGTGTTTATCCTTGACGAGCCCGATTCAGGATTGGATCCCGCCTCGAGGATACAGCAGATGGAGATACTCAACGAGATCGCCGACAGCGGAAAAATAGTTATGGTAGTATCTCACGCCTCAGAGGAAGGCTTTGATATCGACGCGGGTCACTACCGATTTACAAAGGTTTTGGTGCTCGCGAGGAGCGACCGCGAAAAATGCGGTAAGCTCGCATTTTTCGGCGATACCGCGGAAGCACTTGATTTCTTTGGTGTGCAGAGGCTAAAAGAGATAATTATCGAGATCAATCCCGAAAATGAGGGAGGAAAAGGCAAGGCCGATTATTATATTGATAAATTCAGAGGTAGACGTTAATATGCAAAATGCTTCATTTTTCAGACAGACACACGTATATTTCAAGAAGATAACAAGAATATCTATCCGTGAAAAGGCGTGGATATATTTGTTGTTCGCGTTTATTATCGCGATGATAGTCAATCTTGTTACGGCGTCAAATATGTTTGACAACCTTGACGACACAAAGTCCGGCTTTTTTACGCTGGCTTCGGCTTGTATCTGGATTGGCGTTTTCAATTCGATCCAGAGCATCTGCAAGGAGCACAACATTATCCGTTCCGAGTACAGACAGGGCGCAAAGCTTTCCTCTTATGTGTGCGCGCATATTTTATGGCAGGCGGTATTGTGTTTTGTTCAATGCCTGATAATATTTATTATTTGCTGTCTGTTCGGATTCTTCGGAGAAGACTTCGACAATCCGGTAATGCTCAGCGTGCTGCTCGAGTACTTTATAACCATCTATTTGCTGATTTTCGGCGCGGCTGTTCTCGGACTGATGGTATCCGCCTTTTCGGGAACACCGACTACCGCGATGAAAATAATGCCGTTCGTGCTTATAATACAGCTTATTCTCAGCGGAGTTTTGTTTAAGCTTGAGGGAGTTGCCGATAGCGCCGCGATAATAACATTCAGCAAGTGGGGAATGGCGGCGTTCGGCTGCATAGGAGATATCAATACGCTCGAGCCCAAGATCGCCGACGAGCTTGCTGAAAAGATACCGAATTTTGACGGATCGATCGTTGAAGCCAAGGAGGATATTTTTAACCACGAGGCAATCAACCTTCTGTCATATTGGGGCTGGTGCTTGTTGCTGACAGCGATATTCGCGATAATAGCGATCATAAGCCTGAAAATCAAAAACAGAGATTCATAACCCGGGAGTGTTTTTATGAAAAAATATAATATATATCTTTCTACCGATTCCGGTAAGGTAAGAGAAGTCAACGAGGACAGCTTTGTTATAAACCTCAACACAAAGGACATAACCAAAAGCACGCAAAACCTAAAGGGCGGCGCGATGGAAGAACCTCTGCTTTGCGGAGTTTTTGACGGAATGGGAGGAGAAAAGGGCGGCTTTGACGCCTCTGATACCGCCGCGCTTGTTGCAGCGGAGTATTACAAGTTTCTCGCTAAGGCTAAAACCTCACCCGAGGACAGCATTAAGGACTACGTAAAAAACTGTAACCGGCTCATAAAAAAACAGCTTGAGGAAAACAAGCAAAACCGCGGCGGAACAACGTTTGCGCTGGCGTATATTTTCAAAGATACGGTTTACTTGTTTTCTATGGGCGATTCGAGGATATACCTTTACAGATCCGGCACGCTCCAAAGGATAACAAGGGATCACACCCTTGCTCAAAAGAAGTACGAGGCAAATATTTTTACTTTGGAAGAAGCCGAAAAAAGCAACGAGAGCCACGTACTTACGAGGTATCTCGGAATGGATCCCGACTCGGCAGACTACAAGGCGGAGTCATACAAGCAGCTCACGCTTAATCCTAACGACAAGCTGCTGATTTGCAGCGACGGCTTGTACGATATGTGCAGCGACAAACAAATCGCAAAGATCCTGTCGGCAAAGAAGGCGCCTTATTCGATAAACCTTGTAAAAGCGGCGCTGAAAAACGGCGGCATAGATAATATAACCTGTTTGGTTATAGAACCCGTGTTGGAAAAGTGATCCCGAAACATTTGGAATATAACGGAGGATACTATGTATTGTTATGAATGTATGAATGAAATAATGGATGGCAGCAGGCACTGCAGCTTCTGCGGAAAGTCGACCGAGCCTCATGTTCATCCTCATCACCTTAAACCCGGCACTATCCTGCATAATCAGTATCTTGTCGGTAATTCGATAGGCGAGGGCGGCTTTGGCATCACATATGTCGGCAAGGACCTGAGCCTTGATATGAAAATAGCTATCAAGGAGTACTACCCCTCGGGTTATGCAAACAGAAATAACACGGTTTCTAACAAGGTAACTCTCAATTATCAAAACGAGGGAGAGTATTTTCAAAGCGGCGTCGAGCACTTCCTCAGAGAGGCAAAGAGCATTGCTAAGTTCCATAACGAGATAGGTATCGTTGACGTCAGAGCGTTCTTTGAAGAAAACGACACTGCGTATATCATTATGGAATATCTCGAGGGCGAGAACCTGAGCGATAAGATCCGCTCGGGCGAAAAGTTTGAGGCATCAGAGATATTCAAGCTCTTCCTGCCTATGATGAATACGCTCGACAAAATGCACCGCGAGAACATTATCCACAGGGATATCACCCCCGAGAATGTAAGAATATTGCCCGACGGCAAACTGATACTGATGGACTTCGGTTCGGCGCGCTATTACTCCGGTATGGAGAAAAAGACGATGTCCGTGCAGTTCAAGCCCGGATATGCCCCGTTTGAGCAGTACAATAAAAACGGCAACCAGGGACCTTGGACGGATGTATACGGTCTGTGCGCCACTATCTACAAGTGCATAACCGGAGTTACGCCTGTCGATTCTTTGGAGCGCTCTCAAAACGACAGCCTCGAGCTCCCGTCGAAACTCGGTGCGAAAATTTCGGAGCCTCTCGAAAAGGTACTGATGTACGGTATGGCGATTTATCCCGAGAACCGCTGCCCGAGTATGCGCGAGCTTAAAAGCATCACAGAGGACGCGCTCGACAACGGAACGCCGAGCTTTACAAGGTCCGGTATGGATGTTCCTCCCGTAGGTATGTACAACACAAAGGCAGCTGACGAAAAGTATCAGACAATGTTCGCGGACAGAACCTACGGTGATACAAATATGTACAGCAACGCCAGCGAAAGGGATTTTCAGAATAATCAAAGAGATTTTCAAAATTATGATCGTCCTCGAAATATGTACGATCATCCCCGCGATTCGTATAATGAAATGCGTCGTTATCCCCCAAAAAAATCAAACGGCGGTCTGATCGCCTTGGTCGTTATACTTTCGGTTTTGCTGGTAGCGGGTATCGGAGCATTGCTGTTCTTCTTTTTAGGCGGAGCAGGCGGCTGTGATAATAATATCGTCGAAACCACGACCGCGGTTGTTACAACAAATCCTTCTCCGACAGAACCGAGCGGTGATTATGTAACCGTTCCGAATGTTGTTGGCTTGGATTCGGAATTAGCTTTTAAAGAGCTTCGCTCTTGGATTCGGAATTAGCTTTTAAAGAGCTTCGCTCTAAAGATCTTGAGTGGGATTCTAAATACGAGGACAGCGACACGGTTCCCGAGGGAGAAATAATATCGCAAGATCCCGTTAAAGGAATAAAAGTGAAAAAGGGAGATACCGTAAAGCTGATCGTATCAAACGGACCCAAACCGGTCGTTACCGATCCTCCTGCCAATTCTTCTTCTTCCTCTTCTTCTTCCTTGCCGGAACACTCAGACGCAAATCCGGACCCATATACCGGTTCGATCAACGATCCGTTTGATTATTACCTAGTTGGAGCATCTTATCGGTATATATCAGAGGATGATATTGATTGGATGGATGCAACACAGCTCCAGCTTTGTATGAATGAGATTTACGCAAGGCACGGATATAAATTTGACGAAGGATATAATCACAGCCATTTTTACGCTATAGATGAGTATAATCCCGATCACGACGATATGAAGACAACTGAAAAAAGGTTTAACAGATATGAAGACGCAAACCTTAAGGTAATGGGAAATTTAAGAGAAAAGTTAAGAAAGTTAGATAATTAGCATAAATTTACGCGATTTATCTATATTGATCAAGCGTGATTTGCAAATAATTACTCTTTACGGAGGAATTAAATGTATTGTTATAATTGTATGAATAAAGTGAATGACGGCAGCGCTTTTTGCAATTACTGCGGAAAAAGCACAGAGGACAAAAGCTGCGCTCATCATCTGCTGCCCGGTACTGTCCTGCATAATCAGTACAAGGTCGGATATTCAATAGGCGAGGGAGGCTTTGGCATAACATATGTCGGTCTCGATATGAGCCTCGATATGAAGGTCGCGATCAAGGAATTCTTTCCTGCCGGTTATGCAAACAGAAACAATACGGTTTCAAATAAGGTAACGCTAAATTATAAAAACGAGGGAGAGTACTTTCAAAACGGTGTTGAGCACTTCCTCAGAGAGGCAAAAAGTATCGCCAAATTCAATGACGAGAGCAGCATAGTTGACGTGAGGGCGTTTTTTGAAGAAAATGGAACCGCCTACATAATTATGGAATACCTCGAGGGTGAAAACCTGAGCGAAAAGCTCAAAAGGGACGGCAACTACGCTCCAAACGAAATTTTCAGGATGTTTTTGCCTATGATGGGCACGCTTGACAAAATGCACCGCGAGAGGATAATCCACAGGGATATCACTCCCGACAATATTTTTCTGCTGCCCGACGGCACGCTCAAGCTCATAGATTTCGGTTCGGCGCGCTACTTCGAGGGAATGGACAAAAAGACGATGTCCGTGCAGTTCAAGCGCGGCTATGCTCCTTTTGAGCAGTACAACCAAAACGGAAACCAGGGACCATGGACGGATGTATACGGGCTATGCGCCACTATCTATAAGTGCATAACCGGAGTTACTCCCGTTGATTCTTTGGAGCGTTCTCAAAAAGACAGTCTTGAGCTTCCGTCAAGTCTCGGCGCGAAAATCTCCGAGCCGCTCGAAAAGGTTCTTATGTACGGTATGGCGATTTATCCCGAGAACCGCTGTCCGGATATGCGTGAGCTTAAAAGCATTACAGAAGAAGCGCTCGGCAACGAAACGCCGAGCTTTACAAAGTCGGGTGCAAATGTTATTCCTGTTGGTGTGGTTAGTACAAAAGCCGATGACGAAAAGTATCAGACTGTGTTTGCGGACAGAACATACGGCGATACAAATATGTACAGCAACGCCGACGAAAAAGATTTTAAAAACAAACAACCGGATTCTCAAAATGTCGACCGTATGCGGGATATGAATGATGATTCCCGCAATTCGGATAATGATATGCACGGTAATCGCCGGAAGAAATCAAACGGCGGCTTGATCGCCTTGGTTATCATTCTTTCGGTTTTACTTGTCTCGGGTATCGGAGCTTTGCTGTTCTTTGTTTTGGGCGGTTCGGGCGACAATGATAAAAAAGACGATGATCCCGCCGCAGTTGTTATTACAACAAATCCTTCTCCGACAGAACCGAGCGGTGATTATGTAACCGTTCCGAATGTTGTTGGCTTGGATTCGGAATTAGCTTTTAAAGAGCTTCGCT
>CADBXH010000066.1 GCA_902798605.1 uncultured Ruminococcus sp.
GAGCGAGGGTGAAAGTTACACCAAAGGTCTTGCAACAGACACCAACTATATTTACATCCTCGGCTACCGTATCAGCTACCTGACAGCGGGAATATCAATAGCCGTTTTCATCATTTTTGTAGCCGGATTGGTTTTCCTTATCTTATTCTCACACAGGCGCTCCGGAAAACGATCACGCGTAAAAAAGGACGGTGAAGGCAGTGGCTGAAAAGAAAAAAGAAAAGCGCCGTTTTAAGCTGTGGCAAAAGATAGTTTTGATAATCGCCACACTTATGCTGATAACCGGAATAGTCTTTTTATCGTTCCCGCCGGTCTCAAACTTCTTAGGTCAGCAAAAGGCGAACAGCATTATCGAGGATTTTGACGACACACTCGACTACGTTGTGCCCGAAAACGGCACGAATGATAAGATCCCCGCGAGCGTTACGTCAAAAAAGCACGCTGACGCCGTTAAAAAAGGCGAGATCGACGAGGAAGGTTATCCGGTTGACGAAAACGGTAACCGCACATCCGGCAAAAGGGTGGTTTTTCAGTACGATCTTGACGCTCTGTACCGCGACAGCGTAGCGTATAACAAAAGCCTCGTCAATCATCAGGGCACGGTCGAGACCACAAACTATTCCTCGGCCGCGCTTAAAATGAGCGACTACGGTCTGTCGAATTTTTACTGCTACATCAGCGCGCCGAGCATCGGTATGTACCTGCCTGTTTATCTTGGCGCAAACGACAGTATGATGAGCTGCGGAGCCGCGCACCTCGCCGGCACATCCCTGCCCATTGATATGAAGGACACCAACGCGGCGATAGCGGGTCACACCGGCTACATCGGCAGGATATTCTTTGACAACATCCGCAACCTTGATGTCGGCGACACCGTTACTGTCCACAATTACTGGCAGTCGATAAACTACAAGGTGACCGGCTACAAGGTGGTAAAACCCACCGAGTGCAACGATCTGCTTATCCAAAACGGCAAACAAATGCTCACCCTTATAACCTGCATAAAAAGCAAAGGCGAGGGCTTTGACAGGTACTTAGTCATATGTGAAAAGCAATGATATACGTAGGGGCGAGCATTGCTCGCCCGCTGATTACCGCATCGTTTTCTATTAACTCACGGGCGTGCAATGCACGCCCCTACATAAAAAAAGAGCTGAGAAATCAGCTCTTTTTCTTTATGATTTTTTACTGCTTAAACTGAACTTGCTTTCCGTTCCGTTGGCAAGCTTTTTGAAGTTCGGGATATGCCTGAGTATAACCAGCAGAGCACAGGCGATCGCCATTAGCTCTACCCATATGCACTCGTATCCCAAAAATGCCAGCGCGATCGGGCACAGCGCCGCTGCCGAGCAGGATGCGACAGACATATATTTCAGCGTGAACAGCAGGATGAAGAACAGCGCCATTGCCATAAGCGTCATACGCCAGTCAACGAACCAAATCGTCGCGAAGCCCGCGATAAACGCCTTGCCGCCCTTGAACTTGTACCAGACGGGGAAGCAGTGGCCTATCATACAGAACATTCCCGAAAACTGCGCGCCAAACTGCCAGCCGAACTGCCAGCCGGACTGCTCCTTGTTCAGCCACATTATAAGTGCGGTCAAAAACACGGGCAGCGCGGTCTTTAGAATGTCGATGATAAGCACCAGCCATGTCACAAAGCCGTTGCCGTAGGTGCGCTTGAAGTTCGTAAAGCCCGGGTTGTTGCTGCCGAAATCCCTGATGTCCTGCTTATATACGAGCTTAGAGAGCATTATCGCGCCGTTAAGTCCGCCCAAAAGGTAAGACACAACAGCCGATACGCACAGAATAGCGATCATCATACGCCGAACCTGTCGATGTTCTTGCCCCAAGAGAAGATGCCAATAGCGTCAGCGCCGATAGACGCGCCGATGATCGGACCGATGTATCCGAGCACGATCTCTGCCTCGGGGAGCTTTTCCTTGAGCATTTCAACTACCTCTTGTGCCTCTTCAAGGCAGTCGGCGTGAGCTACAAGGATAGTCTGATCCTTAACGTTCTCGATACCCTCAACTGTGAGGTCAACGATCTCCTGCATTGAATTGATCCTGCCCTTTGCCTTTTTGATCGGGATATTGTCACCCTCGGGGTTAGAGATAATAATGGGCTTTACGCCGAGAAGGTTTCCGAAGAAAGCGGAAGAACCCTTTACTCTGCCTGCCGCTTTAAGAGCGTTGAGGTTGTGAACTGTAACAAACTGGTTGACGTTGTTCCTAACAGCCATTGTCTGCTCTACGATAGCGTCAAAATCAAGTCCCTGATTTCTGAGCTTAGCCGCCTTGATAGCTACCTGACCCTCGCCCATGCAGGCGTTGAGTGAGTCGATGCTCGCGATCTTAGCGTCGGGATAATTCTTGAGCAGCTCCTCTGCTACTACCTTACCTGTATTTACAGAGCCGGAGCACTTGCCTGAGCAAGCGATATAGATGATGTCAAAGCCCTCGTCGAGCCACTTTTTGAAGAACTCCTCAAATGTGGGCGCGGGAACCTGAGTTGTGGTAACGCGTTTGCCGTCGCGGATAGTGTTGTACAGATCCTGCGGTGAATAAAACTCCCAGTCAAGGCTCGCGGGTGTTTCCTCGCCGTCCTTGACGGTGTTCATCATAAGGTAGTCGATGTTGTACTTCTCTCTTAATTCCTTTGTAAGATCAGAGCATGAGTCGGTTACAACTTTAATAGGTCTCATAGTAAAAATCTCCTTTATTCAAGAATTATTATATAATCGTAAATCGGCTGTCCGCCGTCAATCATAACTATTTCGGTCCTGCGGTAGGCTTTTCTGAGCTGAGAATAAACCTTGTCGGCTTCTTCCTTGGGAACCTCGGCGCCGCAGATAACAAGCATAATGTCATAGCGCTTGGCGTTAAGCTTCTCGGTCAGCCCGATCGCGGTCTCTGCCCTGTCCGGGCTGTCGATATATATCTTATCATCAACAAAGCCTATGTAGTCGTCCTTTTTGACAACAACGCCGTCCATCTCGGTATCGCGCACCGCCTTGGAAACTCCGCCGGTAACTACTCCGGCGATCACTTCCTCGAGCTCTGAGATAATGGTCTCAACATCATTTGAGGTGGTGTCAAGCATAGAGATAGCCGCGTAACCCTCGCCGATGGTCTTGCTGGGAACGACCCTTACATCCGCGCCGTCATACAAATCCGCCGCCTGCTTTGCCGTCATAGTTATGTTACCGTTGTTCGGGAACATAAAGATAGTGTCCGCGTTGACCTCGTTGAACGCCGAGATCATATCCTCGGCAGACGGGTTCATACTCTGTCCGCCGTCAACAACATAGTCACAACCGAGCGAAAGGAAGGTTTCCTTGATACCCTCGCCCGCCGCTACGCTGACGATACCGTACTGCTTATGCGGCTTTTGCTTTTGGGGGACGAACTCCTTTTGCGAGTGAGTCTCGTTGTGCTGGAGCGTCATATTCTCGACCTTCATTGTGAGAAACTCGCCGAACTGCTGAACATAGTTGAATACGTCGCCGGGCTTCTTTGTATGAACGTGCACCTTAACGACCGTACCCTCACGGAAAGCGACTACCGAATCGCCCACGCTGTTGAGCCAGTCGATCAGTGCATCAATATCGAAGGAGTCGATGTCGATCTTTGCTTTTTGCAGTCTGAGCAGGAACTCTGTGCAATAGCCGAACTCGAGCACGCTGTCCTCGGTAAAGGCGTCAAGGTCGATATGCTTCCTTGATGCAGTCGGCTCTGCCACCGCTTCAAAAGTTTCGCCGCTGATCGCTCTTTTCATACCCTCTACGATATATATAAAGCCCGCGCCGCCGCTGTCAACAACACCTGCTTCTTTCAAGACGTCGAGAAGATCCGGCGTCCTCTCAAGAGAACGGCTGAGCTCCCAAAGCAGGTCGTCAAAGTATTCCTCAAAGCTGCTGTTGTTGGTAAAACGGTTGTTGGCATGGCGGACGCCGTCCTTGTAGACCGTTAGGATCGTGCCCTCAACGGGAACCGATACCGCGCTGTACGCCTCTTTAACGCCGCTTTCCATCGCTTTGGCGAACATCGGAACATTGGCGTTTTCAACGCCCTCCAAGCCCTTGGCTATGCCGGCGAATATCCTCGATAAAATCACGCCCGAATTACCTCTTGCGCCGAGCAGCATACCGCTCGCTGCGCGCGACGAGATAACAGCGACAGAGTTTCCTTCATTTCCGGAAAGCGTCGCGGCACCTGCGTCGATAGTCATAAACATATTGTCGCCGGTGTCGCCGTCGGGAATCGGGAAAACGTTCAGTTCGTTGATCGTTTTGATGTTTTCTCTTAATCTTGCGGCGCCGCTTTTGATCATATTTGCGTACAAAGCGCCGTCCATTGATTTTGTGCTCATAGAACCTTCCTAACATTAAGGCGATATCGCGCATAAGCGGTAAAGCCTTTATAATTGGTGTTATTGCAGCCAAAGGATATTATAACATATAGAAAAAAAATAATCTACATTTTTTGATAAATTTTTCATTGTAAAGATGTGTAAAAGCCGGATTTTTCGCGCAGTATTGACATTTTCCCCAATAAAGTATAAAATTTGTGTGAGGATGTGGTGTATTTGAGCAATAAAAACAGCATTGATATATATTCTCAATCTGATAAAAACAGAAAAAAAGGCAAAGGCGGCAAGGTAGCGCTGATAATAATACTTGTTTTTCTTGTACTTTTGATTGCCGCGGCAGCGTGGATCTGGTTTTTTAACAGGGATCTTATAGCTGATTATCTGCCCCAGCAAGAGACAGAGCCTGCAACTGCCGAGGTCACGACCGTACAAGCCACCACCGCCGAACCCACCGGGGAAGTCACTACCGTAGCTGAGATCGAAGTCCCCGACGTCAGCGGCTTTAAGGCAACAGACGCGTATTCCAAGCTCAACAGCGTGGGACTGCGCTACACTATTATTCGCGAATACAACAACCAGATCCACGCGGAATATGTTATAAGCCAGGACCCCGCGCCCGGAACGGTCATTAAGCAAAATGAAACGGTAACTCTGCATATTTCAAAGGGTATCGACCATCCGTCCGATGAACCTACCGCGCCTACCACGGCAACAGAGCCGTCAAAAAAGCCCGAGGATAAAAAGAAACAAACGGGCAGCTATATCCTCAAAGATTCAAGCACACGTATCATCGACCAAAGCGAGCTGTACTCGCTCGATACAAACGAACTGACGCTCGCGCTCAATGAGGTATACGCAAGGCACGGCAGAAAGTTCAATTCTCCTGAGATTCAGGCGTATTTTGACAAGCAGCCATGGTACAAAGGCACGGTCTCTCCGGTCGATTTTGACGAAAACTCGCTGTCAGACATTGAACGCGCCAATGTCAACACTATCCTCGCTGTTTTAAAAGAAAGATAAATCCAAATTAAAATTAGTATCAGAGGGCTTCCGCAAAAAGCGGCAGCCCTCTATAATATTTCCGTTATTTTTTCTTTATTCAGTTTTTCGCCGATAACTATCACTATGTCCTGTCCGTTATCTATCGGGGTCAGGCTTATGCCGTCACGCGCGGCGTTGAGCTCAAGCCAACCGTCATTTTGCTTTACAAAGCCTTTCACCCTGAAAACTCCGCCGCAAACCTTAGAATCAAAAAGTCGCTTAACCCTTGACTTCAGCTCCTCCGCGCCAAGCCCTAGCTCCATAAAATAGAGCGAAGTAAAGCCCGAATCATCGGTG
The DNA here is from genome assembly GCA_902798605.1 of uncultured Ruminococcus sp. The sequence goes on from CADBXH010000066.1 coordinate 5,713, forward strand.
GTTTGCAGCTTTGTGAAATCGGGCGAATAGCAGCCGCAGTTTTCAAGCTCCTCAAAATCCGCGTCCGTGAACTCATCCCACGGTTTTGTGATGACATCGTTTTCAAATCTGCGGCGGCTTCCGTGAGAGCGCAAAACAGCGTTGATGAGGTTTACGGCTCTGTCCGCGGCGGATCTATCCGCGAGCTGAGTTTTGCTCAGCACAAGCCTGCCCGCCACACACGCCTGAGAAGCCAAAATATACTCCGCGCTCCGCGATAGTTCCGAGTCCAAATTTACATCAGCAATGGCAATAACGCTGCCGATCTCGTACCAACGGTCGAGCGGTTCCTCGTAGAGCGAATCAAAGAATTCGTCGACGTCAAAAACTCCCGACGGCTCTATCAAGACGCGGTCGCAGCCGCTCATAGCGAGGGCTATCAGCTTTGTTTTGAACCGCCTTTGGTGGCAATCGCTGTCGCACGCGCCCGCTACGGATTCTATCCCGCAGTTATCCCCCTCAAGCTCAGAGAGCAGCATTGTGTCCACATTTACCGCGCCGTAATCGTTGACAAGGATACCGATTTTAAGCCCCTTGCCGAGCAGGTAACGGGCGTATTTTTTTATAAATGTCGTCTTGCCGCTGCCCAAAAAGCCGGTTATCAGGTCTATCTTAATCATCCGACAACTGCCTTATAAAGTCCGCGGCGAGCTGTTCGTTTTCTTCTTTTTTCTCGTCCAAATCGGTGAGGATAAGCTGAGACTTGATTTCAACGTCAAGCAGCTTTTCGAGCTTTTTGATCGACTTTTGCGCGCCCGAGCCCATATATGTCGCAACCGCACCGATCTCCTTGCCGCCGAGAGCGTCCTTGTTCTCGCTGACAAAGCTTCTGATAGGCGGCGTTATGCTGCTCGCCCACACGGGATAGGCAAAAATCACTCTGTCATATTTGTCCGCGCTGAAAACATACGGCTGAAGCTTGGGCTTTTGCCCCATCAGCGCGCTTTTTCCGCCCCAAAGGAACTTTTTCGCTCCGCTGTCGGGGTAAGCTTTGACGGGATGAAGCGCGAGCAGATCGGCTCCCGTTTGTTTTGAGATCTCCTCAGCCCATTTTTTGGTGAAGCCCTCAAGCGAGTAGTAAACGATTAAAGTTTTCATTTTTAACCTCCGAATTTATAAATTGAAAATTGATAATTGAGAGTAGGGGCGGACCTAAGTGTCCGCCCGCAAAGCCCGGCGTTTGTTCACGCAGAAAAACCTAATATAATACCCAAATTTTGGTTGAACGCCCTCGGGAGCACACACGGGTGCTCCCCTACAATGTTAAAGAAATGTTTGCGTTGATTTCTTAAGTTAAAGACATTGCCTGATAGGGGAAATGTCACGAAGTGACAAAAGGATTGCCGACGTGCTAAGGTTGCCGACGTGCTAAGGGTGCCAACGTACTAAGGTTGCCGTTGTGCTAAGAACGCTTCGCTCCGATATTTAAATTGGTGCGGACAACGTCTACCCTTAATCATCCATTATCCATTGAAGAACAGGTGTTCAATCAATATTTTTAAACCAATGCAAATAAGCACGATACCGCCGACAAGCTCGGCTTTTGATTTGTATTTCGCGCCAAAGACGTTGCCGATTTTTACGCCGACCGCAGAAAAAGCAAAGGTTATCACACCGATCAGCGACACCGCCGGAACGATCTGCACATCCAAAAACGCAAAGGTCACGCCGACCGCGAGAGCGTCAATGCTCGTCGCGACCGCGAGCGGAAGCATCGTTTTAGGCGAAAACGATGAATTCAGATCCTCGTCATCCTTTTTAAACGATTCGCGTATCATATTCGCGCCGATCAGTGCGAGCAAAACAAAGGCTATCCAGTGGTCAACGCTCTTTATCAGGCTTTCAAACTGTTTTCCGAGCAGCCAGCCCAGCACGGGCATTCCCGCCTGAAATCCGCCGAAGTACAAGCCGGCGATAACGCTCTGTTTTTTACTGTATTTTTGCACCGACAAGCCCTTGCAGATAGATACCGCGAAGGCGTCCATAGCAAGCCCTGCCGCCAGTATTACCAATTCTATTATTGACATATTTTCTCCTAAAAAACAAGCTGTACCAAAACCATATAGAACGCTACGCCACAGAAAACGCTAAGCAGAGTGTTCCTGCGCCAGATATGAAGCCCCGCCACCAGCGCTCCGGCGAGCAGCTCGGGGATGCAGTAGGGATATCTGAAAAACGACACATCCTTAAAGCAGTATACCACAAGCATTCCGATAACAGCATATGGCAGCACCGTGCCCAAATATGTAACTACCTTTGGTCTTTTTCTGCCCTCGGGGAAGCAAATGAACGGCAAAAACCTGACGAACATCGTGACGCCCGCCATTACCGCTACAAGTATCAGCGAGTATTTTGTGTCAATCATCGCCGTGCGCCTCCTCTCCGTCGGGCTCGGCGGTCTTGTCGAGCTTCTTTCTGAAAATCACGAGCTCAAAGGCGATGAGCACCATCGCAGGGATGATGAACAGATCCGCGCCGAAGATCACGAGGCAGACGATAGTTGTGCTCACGCCGAGTATCACGGGCAGATGCTCCTTTGAGGTCAGCCACTGCTCGACCATTATCACAATAAACAGCGCGGTCATAGAGTAGCCGATGCCCTCGTTTGAAAACGGCAATATCTCTCCGAGCACCGCGCCGAGCGTACAGCCCGTTATCCAATAGCAGTGGTCGAGCGCCGTTAAGAACAAATAATACTTTTTTCGGTCGATAGTGTCGTCAAGCTTTGCCGAGCATACGACCGAATATGTTTCATCGGTCAGTCCGAAAATCAAATACGGCTTGAACCACCCCGCGCCGTTGTACTTGTCGAGCAGCGAAAAGCCGTAGAAAAAATGCCTCGCGTTTATTATAAACGTCATTATCGCGGTCGTGACGATCGAGGCGGAGTTTGCCAGAAAGTCAACGCCCGCGTACTGACCCGAGCCCGTAAAAATAGTAACGCTCATCAGGATAGCCCACCAAAAGCTGTAGCCCTTGCTCTGGAGCAAAACTCCGAAGCCTATGCCGAGCGCGAGGTAACCCGCAAGCACGGGAAGGCTGTCTTTGAACGCCCTTTTGAAAGTTCTCTTTATCATAAATAATCCTATACCTGCCTATTTGCTCAAATAATCTGTGTCTAAAACAATAAAATGGTTCTTGTGAAAGTCGATGATGCCTTCCTTTTTCAGCTCGCCGAGTGAGCGCGAGAGCGCCGCGCGGTCAACCGCAAGGTAGCTTGCGAGCTCCTCGCGCGTCATCGGGATATCAAACTCCGTGCTGCCGTTACTATTATGGCAGAAGCTTAAAAATCTCAGGATCTTTTCCCTTATGCTCCGCTGGGTAAGACAGTACATCCGCTCCGAAATAGCATTGAACAGACCTTTTTGCGATCTTATCAGGTTTACGAGCATTTTCTGCTGGATCACCGCGATTTTTTTATCGGTGACATACAGAGAATCGGGGTCGATAAGAATGACCTCGCTGTCCTCCTTGCCTTCGATCTCTATCAGCGAGTTGCTGTAATCGAGGATAGAATACAGCGAGCCGCTGCTTTCACCCTCGGTGAATGTCTTGATATATGTTTTGTTGCCGTTGCTGTCGGTGCTCGAAATCAGCACATCGCCCTCCACGACTACGCTAATCATATTTGAAAACTGTTTTTCAAGGCTGATGGTCTGCCCCGAATACAGCGAAACATAGTACGGCCTTGAATGCTGAATAAACTCGTAGATCTCACTGTCGGTCAGCCCGTTGAACAACACCTTGTCGTGCAGCGTGCTGAAATGCCCTGTCTTGATATTTTCAAGATATCGTTTCATCTTTTTTCACCCGTATTATCTTACCACTTTTTCGTTGCTTTTGCAACATATAATTTGCACTTAAATACCGCTGAATATAAAATTATACTATTGGAAAAACTGAAAATCTATGCTATAATTATCTTTGTATACGGTAATTTTGAGTTTTGGAGGCAGAATATGAAGCTACACGGTATTAAAGTGCCGCACAAAAAGAACACTGCCGATCTTCCGCCCGTAAGGCTCGGGGTACCCAAAACGGTATCTATCCCTATGTCAATGCACATAGGCAAGCCTGCCAAGCCCGTTGTCAAAAAAGGCGACGAGGTCAAGGTCGGACAGCTTATCGGCGAAG
>CADBXH010000067.1 GCA_902798605.1 uncultured Ruminococcus sp.
ACCGCGCATTCCAAAACAGCAGGGTGTTTCATCAATACATTTTCGATTTCAAACGGTCCGACGCGGAAGCCTCTTGTTTTGATCAAATCGTCTATTCTTCCGACATACCAATAGAATCCGTCTTCGTCCTTATACGCGGTGTCGCCTGTGTGATAAACGCCGTTTCTCCACACGCTTTCGTACAGCTTTTCATCACCGCAATAGCCCATAAATATACCGTACTGCTGTTTTTGCGGCACGACTACGATCTCGCCGACCTCGTTCTCTTTAAGCTCGTTGCCGTCTTCGTCAACTATCATTGTGTTGTACAACGGCGTCGGCTTTCCGAGCGAGCCGGTCTTTGACTCTGTACCGACAAGATTTCCGAGCATAAGCACGGACTCTGTTTGACCGAAGCCTTCCTTTAAGCTCAGACCCGTCTGCTCATAAACCTTTTCAAACACAGAGGGATTCAAAGCCTCTCCGGCAGTGGTCAGGTGCTCCAGCGCCGATAAATCATACTTGCTCATATTACGCTTGATAAAATAACGGTAAACCGTCGGCGGCGCGCAAAAAGAGGTAACCTTGTATTTCTCCATTATCCGCAGCAGCTTGTGCGGTGAGAAGCTGTCAAAATCGTAAACCATAACAGCACAGCCGCACAGCCACTGTCCGTAGATCTTTCCCCACGAGGCTTTGCCCCAGCCTGTTTCGGCTACGGTCAGGTGAAGCCCGTTTTCACGGACGTTCTGCCAGTATTTAGCGGTGATTATGTGCGAAAGCGAGTAGGTGTGATTATGCACGACTGCTTTAGGGTAGCCTGTTGTGCCGGAGGTAAAGTAAATCAGCATAGGTTCTTCCGCTTTGGTATCAACAGGCGTGAAGCTTTCGTCCGCCGAATCTATCAGTTTTGTCAGATTGATTGCTCCCGGCAAATCGCGGCGCACAACGAACACTGATTCTAACTGCCGTTTTTGCGCTGCGGCTTCAAGCATATCCTCGGCTGTGCTGCCGTCCGGAGTACAGATCGCAAAACGAATATCCGCTGTTTCTATGCGATAGGTAATATCGTCAACTGTCAGCATATTGGTCGCCGGGATCGCAACCGCGCCTAATTTATGGAGTGCCGGTACAATATACCAGTACTCATAGTTACGCTTCAAAATAACGAGCACTTTATCGCCTTTTTTAACGCCTTGTGCTTTCAGCGCATTTGCCGCTTTATTGCTCAGCCGGCTTATGTCGCCAAATGTAAATGTTTTTTCAACCTTGTCAGGGTTAGTATAGACAAGAGCCCTGTCGCAGGGTGCAAGGCGAGCCATCTCATCAACTACATCATAGCCGAAATTATAGCTTTCGGGTACGTTCAGCTGAAAATCAACTAATAAACCGTTTTTGTTTACCGTTGGGGTGCAAAAGTTTTTGAATAACTGCATAATTATTCTCCTTAAATAAATGGAATAATCATGACTGTACAGTTCATTAAAGGTTGATCGTCACCAACCGTCATCATTATAAAGAAAGAGTTGAAGAAAGTCAACAAATCGGCTATGCAAATTATCCCGAAACCGGATATAGTTATTTGAATTTTGCATAAGTATATATTTTAGTAGCTTTATGTTTATAAGCGTTATCCTTTATTCTGTTTTGATGTAATCATCCGCAAAAGAAATTGATGCAGAAATGCCGAACTAGCTGCACGTTGCAGCAGACTACGAAGACCGCTCGGCGAAAAGTCCGATATCGATTCTGATTCGTGACACGATTGAGAAGCACGAGGAAAAACACGGAAAAATAGAAATATAAAAATGAGCAGGACGGTCATCGCTGTCCTGCTCGTTTTATCGGTCGTTATTATTTTTCAAACTGTTCCTTATAATCGATCCCAAATGTTTCCATACTCTTGATGATCGGGCGCATACTCTCGCCGAGATTGCTCAGGGCGTACTCTACTCGTGGCGGAACCTCGGGATAAACGGTGCGTGTAATAATACCGTCCTCCTCCATTGAGCGAAGGCTGTCGGTCAGAACCTTCTGGCTGATTCCGTCAAGGCTTTTTCTCAGCTCGTTGAACCGCCACGGCCTAACGAGAAGATTACGCAGGATCAGCAGCTACCACTTGCTTCCGATCAAGCTCACTGTTGTTGCGACGGGACAATCAGCATATCGTCATACTGCGCCTGTTCTACAGCAAGGATGGATCCACACGAAAAAATGACAAGAAAACTTTGCAAATAGTATTGACAAGTAAACTTGGCGGTGTTATAATGATGACAATAAAACTTGGCAAAGGAAGCCGGAGGAGTTGTTGGTATGAATAAGGAAGAAATATTAAAGATGGCGCAAACCGAAAACAGGGGAAAGGATGTCGCTGACCTCGATGCGCAGAGAAGAGGTGCGTATTTTGCGTACCTCGTCGGCATTTGTCTGATCGTCGCGGTTGATATTATCGAGGGGATTGTCCTTCACCGCATCAGCTTCGGCTGCAATATGGCAATGTTTGTCATGGCGTTTGTAGCCTTCTTGACAAAGTTCCGTATTCGCGGAAAGAAGCATGAGCTTTTTGTCGCGATCGCCTACGGAATCGGTGCGGTTGTTTGGACAGTGCTGTGGATCATGCAGCTTTGCGGGGTGTTGTCATGACAGATAACGGTCTGGTGCTGAAAAACAACCTCGCCGCGATCCGCAAGGAGAGAAAGTTATCTCAGGCGGAGCTGGCAAAAATCGTGGGCGTGTCGCGCAATACGATCAGCTCCATCGAGACAGGTCAGTTCAACCCGACCGCTAAGCTGGCGTTGATTCTATGTATCGCGCTGGACAAGAAGTTTGAGGAAATCTTCTATTTCTGATGGAATAACAGACTGTTGCAGCTAAAACTTTCAAATAGTTTTGCTTCGGCTTGTGGACAAGGTTCTTGCTTTCTGGTATGATAATAGCAGATAAATCGGAATTTACAATGGGTGAACAGAATGCTTGAAATATCTTTTATGACTCTTGAATTGTTGTTTGCGGCTGTTTGGCTGTTGATCAGATTGGTCGTATGGATTCACCAAAAGCGAATCATATGGAAACGTGAAGCCTTGCTGCTGTTGATGTATATCAATCTTGCGATTATTATCCGTTTTTCATTTTTCCGAGAGATTTGGTGAACGGGCATATTCAGCCTTTGATTTTTGACGAAAAAGTTGCTTTTCCTTTCCGTATCAATATTATCCCTCTTGTTAATTTGTTTCAATACGACAGTGTAAGGGATGTGATCTGGAATGTAGTCGGGAATACAGCAATGTTTATTCCGACCGGCATTATTTTGCCTATAATTTACAGAAAAATGGATCATTTTGGCAAGGTGATTGCGGCAGGAGCGTTTATATCACTGTGCATTGAGTTGATGCAATTGCCCTTTGCGACCAGAGTTACCGATATTGATGATCTGATCCTGAACACACTTGGAGTGATGATAGGATATGGAATTTACTCATTGGTCAAAAAGATAAAAACATCAAAACGATAAATTCTGATTAAGCGAAACGACTGACCCGCCGTTGATGAACCTTATCTTGACATAGCTCTGTTGACTATGCTATACTACACCCAACAAACCGCATAGGAATGGGAAAAATAAGGTTTCACCGACGTGGTGTGACCATCAGGTCCATGTGAAAGCAATTTCATGCAGGTTCAAGTCCTGTTACCTGCACCAGTATGAGTGTTCATAACGGATTTATGTTATGGACACTCATTTTTTATTCAATTTCATCCGGTTTGTATGAGGTGAGCAGGTTCTTGTGCCTGCTCACCTTTTCTCTTATGCGGATTTAGCTGTGGGGATATACTCCACGTCTACGCCTTTTCGGGTATTGGCTTTGTAGTTCTCGTCCTCTGATGACGGTAGCTCTAAGTAGCCGACAAAACGATAATAGATCACAATGCGTTGAGTGTAGTTCTTTTTGCCGCCTTCCTTTTCGTACACATCAATGTGGTCGATAAGCTCACGGAGCATTGGCGCTGTCAGTGAATCCATCTCCATAAACTTTCTGACAGCCTTAAGAAAGTCATCTTTGTTTTGCTCCATCTCGCTGATTTTGGCAAGGCGTTCCTTGTACTCAAAAATCTTTGTTTTCAGTTCAAGGCGTTCAACCTCATATTTGTGCGACAGCTCCATATACATCTCATCGCTTAGCTTGCCGGATACATTGTCCTCGTAGGTTTTGGCGAAAAGCGAAGTGAGCATTTCATTTCGGGCGGTTGCCCGATTTAGCTCTGTTTCCAAGGTTTTCTGCTCCGCCAACATATCGGCATTGGTTTTTTCGGCGAGGAGCTTTGCAAATTCTTCCTCGTGGGATTCCAAATACTTTGCTAATCTCTTTAACTCAAGCATAACTACCTGCTCGATAGCGTCGGCACGGATATAATGGCGGGTTTCGCAATTCCCACGGGTATCCTTCTTATAGTTGGAACAGCTGAAATAATGGATTTCCTTGTTGGTAGTATTCGTGTGATACCATAACTTGCTGCCGCAATCGGCACAGTAAAGAAAATCGCAAAACATATTCTTCTCGCCGTTTTCCTGTTTAGAAGCACGGCGCTTTGTCTTTACGACAAGCGTCTGCACCAGCTCAAAATCATCACGGCTGATAATCGGCTCGTGAACGTCCTTGAAGATTACCCAATTCTCTTTTGGGTTGTCGTAACGCTTCTTGTTCTTATAGGATTTAGAATACGTCTTGAAGTTGATGATATCGCCGCAATACTCCTGCTGGGTAAGAATCTTTGTAACGGTAGTTTTGCACCATTTATATTTGTTAGGCTGTGTTACCTTACCGCCTTTACGAATACCCTTTTCTTGCCAATACGCCATAGGAATCAGCGCCTTGCGTTCCTGCAATATACGGGCAATCGTTTCGTTGCTCTTACCTTCAAGCGCCATTTTGAAGATGTCACGAACGACCTGTGCCGCTTCGGGATCAATAACCCACTTCTTAGGATTATCGGGTGATTTGATATATCCATAAGGCGGCGGAGCTAACGGCTCGCCTGTACTACCCCTGATACGATAGGACGAACGGCATTTCTTGCTGATGTCCCTTGCGTAAAACTCATTCAGTACGTTCTTAAAGGGTGCAATTTCGCTTTCACCCTCGTCGCTGTCTATATTGTCGTTGACAGCGATGAACCGAACATCTCTATCAGGGAAATAGGTGTCCATATAATATCCAACCATATCGTACCGCCGTCCGAGACGGGACAGATCTTTGACAATAACCGTTGAAATATATCCGAGGTCAATGTCCTCAATCATCTTCTGAAAACCGGGACGCTCGAAATTTGTACCGGTATAGCCATCGTCAACATAATAGCGGGTATTGGTTAGCCCATTTTCCTTTGCAAAGCGTTTTAGTAACTTCTTCTGGTTGGCGACTGAGTTACTGTCACCTTCAACACCGTCATCACGGGACAGACGGCAGTACAAGGCGGTAATGCCAGCCTTATCCTGTTTCTTCTTCGACTGCAATGTTTTCCTCCTTTCCGGCAGCCGAACACACATTTTCTGCTGCCATAGTATCATTTTCCTCGGTGATTATCAAATGTGCGAAGTCACTTGTGAGGATTCTTTTTACACAGGTTGGAAAAGAGGTGTTGTCCTCTTTCCGTCCTGTATGCTTGAACGCCGCTGAAACAATGTAGGTAGCGCCGTTGACTTTGTATTCGTGCTCTTCGCCGTAAAGCGACTGTATAATGCTCATTATCGTTCCTCCCTGTCGCGCTGCCTGCGCCTATAATCGTCCTGCGCTAATTTGAGTAAGCGCTTGTAAATATCCTGTGGTGTGTATTTCTTCGGGAAATACTTGCTTAGTTCATCGAGCTGGAAACTGATTTTCTCACGCTGATTCGGTTTTTCCTCGGATATGATTTTTGATATGGTTTCGCTGTCAAGTTTACCTGCCTGAGAGAGCTTCTTCATTTGGATTGCTTGTGAGAGCGAGGGCGTTTTGTCCTCCAGCTCTATTGCTTCAAACAAATCCTGCTGCTCGTTTTCTGTTAGATAAGATAGCTCCACGCCGACAGAAAACGCAATACGCTGTTCATCGACCATTTTGAGAATATCGGGAATGAGTTTTGTCAGACGGATATAGCGTTTTACTGTATCTTTGCTGGTTCCCTCCTGTTCGGCAATCAGCTCAGTCGATAACTTCGGTGCAAGTTGCTCCGAAGTGAGATCAGTACGCTGTCCCTGATGCTTGAGCGCTTCGGCTTTTAGCTTGTAAGCAAACGCCTTCTCCGACGGCAGAAGATGCTCCCTGTGAAGGTTGCTGTCTACCACCATAATCGCCGCTTCATCACGGCTGACGGGACGAATAAAGGCAGGAACTTCTGCAAGCCCTGCCTTCTGTGCCGCACGAAAACGGCGGTGTCCCGAAATGATTTCGTATTCGTTGGTTGTACCTTCAAGTGGTCGGACGATCAGCGGCGTCATAATACCCTGCTGTTGAACGCTCTCGATTAAGCTGTTCATCTCGTCGTTGTCGAGCACCTGATAAGGGTGATCCCTGAATTCGTGTAATTTGTTGATTGATATATTGGTCATCTTTCATAACTCCTTTGTTTCGTTTTGTTTTGGTGATAATATTTGTACTTGTACCTGCCTTGCTCCAACTGCTTTTCCTGTTCAATCAAAGCACGGAGTCGAGGCACTTTGTTTTCAATGCGCCCGCAGATAATAAGCTGCTTGCGCAAAGGTGTTAGCTTCTTTGTGATTTCTCTGCATTGTTCTTTTAGAGAATTATCATCTTCGGGCGTTTTCGCTCTACGGATTCGGTTGCGGAGATGCTGTCGCTCGTTTTCATAAGCCTTGATTTGCTCGGTGATTTTCTTTCGGCAAGCTACAAAATCCTCTGCGCATTCCACGTTGTGGTCACGGAGAAAATGATATTCCGCCAGCGTTCGGTCGAGATTCTGTATTTCCAATCTCAATTCGGGCGAAACAGGACGGTAATCTCTTTTTTGAACGTTGTTGCCTGTAATAAGCTTTGCGATAGTGATGATAAGCTCAAACAGCGCCGTGATAACATCAGGCTCTGTTCTTTTCTCAAAATCTCTGATCCTCACTATCAGCGGTTGGCGCTGATAATACGATCTTGGCGTATAGAAATCCACGAAGTATTTATCTTCACGCTGAGATTGCAGCCGCCTGAGTATCGCTTCTCTGGAGTAGTCCTTGCCGAGACTGCTTAACCTGACCGGTTTCAGCCAGTCGGGAGCGATCACCGACGGATGCTGATATTTGAAAGTCCGCACAAACTGATAGCCGAGCGAGCGCAAATATAGTTCTAAATCAAACGGCTTGATCGTACAGGCTAAGGCTTCATCAACATCGTGCCGCAGCATATCCTTGCGTGGTACTCGTCCGCTCTTGCGTACCCAATACGCCTTGTCGCCGCCGTAGAAAGGTGCGTTTTCAAGAATAGATTTACCATATTCACGGCAGACCGCGTCGGAAATCTCACGCAGCTTGTAATGGTCGGAAATATGGTTTTCAAACTTTCTCCCTGTGCGAAAGGAAACGCTGTTTAGGACAATATGATTGTGAATGTTTGCCGTATTCAGATGCGTCGTGACGACTATCTCATATTCGTCGCCCCACATTCGCTTGGCGGTTTCAATGCCGATTCTGTGCGCTTCTTCGGGTGTGACTTCTCCTGCCTGAAAGCTCTGATAACCGTGATACGCCACATTTCCGCCGAGCTTACCGTAACGTCGCTTGGTGGTCATCATCTGCTCATAGGCTCGTTTCTTCGTGCAGTTGATACCGCTGACATACATCGTCTGGTCTGTCTTGTCGCTGTTCTCAACGTAATTGAGGGTAGCGGCTAAATCATCGTCAAGGAATCTTCTGTCTGTTGTCTTATCGGGATTTTCAGCGTAATTGATAACATCTTTTAGCTGTCCTTTGACGGGCCAGAAGCCTGTTGTTGCCACGTCATCATCTCCTTGTGAATCTGTGTCGTTGTGGATTTCTCCGGCAGTAGTAACTGTCGTTGAATTTCGTCTACGACTTCAAGCAGCTTTCGCTCGGTATCCGGTGATACCTTATCGGCGACCTCGTCACACAAGCGGCATAGCATTTGATAGAATTGAAAAAAGACATCAGGCGGCACCGCCCTCGGTGCATAGCCCAATGTCCTTTGTCTGATATATTCGGATTGTGATAAACCGCAGCTCTCGGCGAGCCGGGCTATCTTCTTTTTCTCGGACTGCGTAACTCGCAGCTCGATTCTTGCGTTTTTATCTGTCATTTTATTCCTTCTTTCTTCGGGTGTTAGGGTGTCCCTAAAGATTTACAACAGCTTTGGGCTGTTGTATTTGGAATTTGCCGTACAAATTCCCTGCTTGCTACAGTATAAGACACAGCCACGGAGTGTGATTTTTACCGTTCTGCTGTGCCTTATACTGCTGATTAAATTTCATCTTATGATAATTTCGTTGTGCCGTCATTGTGACGGCAAGTTCATTCTCTATTCTGAAAAATGCCGTCATCGTGCCGTCAATCAAACAGTTTAAGGTCGTCCATAATATCTTGTTCGGCTTCTTCCTGTTGTTCTGCGGTCAGTGCCGGAGCGTTTGTCATAGGTTGCGGAGCGAAGTTTGCTTCGGCAAAGCAAGCCCGCATTTCTTCACGAATGATATTTCGGATATCTTCCTCGTGCTGCTCTCGGGTGATCGACTGCAAATCCACATAGTCTGCGATCGCATCTAACACAAACTGATTGCGGGATTGGTACTTCTTCACATCCAGCGTCTGCATATACTCTGCAAGAGCACGCTCTCGGGCGTCGGTCAAATCAAAACGCACTGTCATTTTATACACGTCCTTCATTCTTCGCCTCGGCTCTCAGATAAACGTCTGCGAGATATTCATAGCCTTTTGCGGCAGCGCAGATGTCGTCGATGAACTTTACACGGTCGAGATTGCCGTGATAAAAATTCTTGATCAGGCAACCGCCGCCACCGCAGACGCAGAGCGTCATCGTACTTTCATCGTAGCCGTGTTCACGCAGGCGGCGGAAGATCTCGGCGACATATTCTTCCGCAATAGCTGTGATAATCTCCAAATCGGAATTGGGAATATCCGCCGTACCTGTCCGCAGCACCTCGTCAATAAGATAGTCATTCAGCTCACGGCGAGTTTTACGCATAAAACCCTCACGAAAGGCGAGGGTACATTGATAAGTGCCGAAATTCTCGGTGAACATCTTACCGCTTTGCGGTTTGCCATTGACAAGGTAGAGCGTGTTCATTGTGCCATTGCCGATGTCCGCAACCATACTCAAGCCTTTGAGCGTAGATTTGATTGGAACAACAGCCGAATAACCCTGAGGATAGATTTTCACATCACAGATTCGGATATGATAATCTACATTCCGAAAAGTAAACTCTACCTCTTTGTTCTTTGACAGATATGCAGCAAAATCCGCTTTCTGTCCGCTTGTCCAAGTCAATGGCAAACCTGCGGCGATAATCACATCCGCTTCGGTCAATCCTTCGTCCGCAAGCTCGGTTGCGATAGCGGCGAGCGTGAGGATATAGTAATCTTCATCATTCTGCTTTTCGGGCAGAAACTCCTTATGACCTTCGCCGATCAGGAAATAGTTGCCGTTGTAGGTGAGCATATCCTTTGTAAACAGCGGCTCGCTGTCGTGGGTTGTTATACCGGTCTTAAAACAATGGTTAGCGGTTTTCATATTGCCGTAACCGTGGTCGATACCGATAATCTTAAAATTGTTTAGTGTTTTCATAAAATCATCCTTTCAGTTTTTCGTTGTAGGCGAGTATGTCGCC
>CADBXH010000068.1:0-9783 GCA_902798605.1 uncultured Ruminococcus sp.
CGTCTTTTTGTTTGCAATCGACATAGTGTTACCTCCAAATAGTCAAAAATCTTACGTAAACTAAATATACTCCCCGGCAGTTATTCTGAAATTGCTGCCTGTCATCATTTTACTTTGGTCTGACATCAGATAGATCAGTGCTTCGGTGTAATCCTCCGGCTCGCACATTTTGCCCATAGGGAGAATTTTTGCGGCGCGGTCTCTAAGCTGCTGCTCAGTTTCAACGAGAGATTCTCTAAGGCTGATTTCACCTTCTGTGGGCGTCCAACCTAATGTCAGATAATTACAGCGAATTTGCTCATTTGCGTAGTTATGAGCGATATGCTCCATCAGCGTGAGCAAAACTCCTTTTGAACAAGCGTATGCCGCTCTGTCTTTTTGGCCACCCCAAGCGTGAGCTGAACCCGTGATTACAATGCTTCCGCCGCCGTTGAGACGCATATACTTTACCGCCTGTTGACAGCAGAAAAAACACGCCTTAAAATTGACATCCATAATTTCGTCAAATGTCTTTTCGTCACAACTGTCAAGCGCACTGACAGGAGTGATACCCGCGTAATTGAAAAAGCCATCGATTTTGCCATAATTCTCATAAGCCTTGTCAAACAGCTTTTGGCAATCACTTATGTTATGTAAATCAGTATGAACAAAAATGCCGGTTGAGCCTAATTTATTAACTTGATCCAATATCTCATTTGCTGCCTGTTCATCGCGTCCTCCGATAACGACTTTGGCACCTTCTTTTGCAAAAGCGAACGCAGCTGCTTTACCGACACCTTTTGTCCCGCCAGAGATCACGATAACTTTACTATTTAATCTAAAACTCATTATCTGCACCAATTATTACAACTGCAAAGCCTTATCAACATCAAAACCCTTAAGCAACATATTATTGCCGTATTTATCATAAACCTTTACCTTTGCCTGATATTCCTTCAAACAATCGGCAAGCTCCTGTTTACTATCGCACACAATATACAGTCTGGTAAGAACCTGTTTTTCGTTTCCTATCCATTCTTGGAGGACTTCATCGCCTTCATGCAATCTTTGGATATTGGCAACGATTCGGGTATCTTCATAAATACTCTCAAAGCCTTCAATCTTATCTATCGTGCCTTCTTTCAACAGGAACCATAGCGTACTCGCCCATTTACCTCTGAGCCTTGTATCATCATCGGTTTTAAGATCGACATCTCCCTCGCTGTCCGTAAGTGCAAAACGAATCAACATTTCTCTCTGATCAAAGCCGTGTATTGCCTTCATCAAAAGATGCGGGGCCTCTCCCTGAAGCCTGAAGCCTGTATCATACACATAAAACTCACCGTCTTCATAGAAACCCGAAAGCATAAGCACACCGTTTTTGATGCCAATCTCGCGGAACATCCGCAGTGCGTTATCGTGCATATTGGCAAAATAGTCGTCAATATGCTTCGACGGGTAGGTACCGCCTAAACACACACGGCTCATGCCCCTCTGTTCATCGGTCGTGTAGCGGTCATATATACACGAAGCACTGCAATAACCATCCTTGAATGTGTAATACATCCCCATATCATCGCACTGCATATACTTTTCAACGATGAAGCGTTTTTTGTTTGAAGCATCAAGGGCTTTTTTTACGCCTTCGCGTAATTCATCCTCATTATATGCGACCGTCATTCCGACACCGCCGCCGTTGTCTACCGGCTTGATCATCACTGGATATTTGATCTTATCCAGATCCTCGCGCTTCATCTCCGCGTCAAGCTTGAACTCGGGAATACCGTGAACACCGTATTTTTCGCAGGTCGCTTTGAACTCATCCTTAAAGGCGAATACATCAACTATTCTCTGTGTAGCATAGCAGGGCAAATCAAGCGCCTCGCAAACCTTGCAATAGGACGGTACAAGAATATCGGCAACGCCTACCAAAACGCCGTCAACCTGTTCCTCTTTTGCCAAAGCAATCAATCCGTCAACATCCATTCCGTCAACATCATATGCTTTCCAAGCGGCTTTTTTAGCCGCGTCAGTCGATCGTCCGCTTGTGACTATGGTTTTGACACCCATATTATTCGCGATTTCAACCAACGGTGTTGTCTCAGGATTGCCACCAAGGATCAGTAATTTTTTACCCTCAAATTCTCTTACCATAGCTTCCTCTATATCGTCATTCTTTCTCCCTGAGCCATCATACAAAAATCAAGCTCCGGATAGTCTTTCGTCATTATCTCATAAAATTTGCCAACGTTGCCGCCATGAGAGGCAAACATACCGTAATGGCAGGGAACTGTCAACTTAGCGTTCATCGCTTCGGCGAATCGTGCACAATCATACTCATTCATATTGCCGAACGCTCCATTGATCGGAGCAATAAACACATCGGGAATACCATGTGTTTTAAATTCATCAACCCGATCCAACCTCAGACAGGTGTCTCCTGTTTCAAAAATAATTTTTCCGTCAACCTTTACTATCACTCCCACGGCAAGCGGAGCGCCTGTTCCGTGGTCGCAGTCAACAAATTCTAGCGAAAAATCGCCGCATTCGCAGGTCATACCCGTCTTCACATATGTAATGTTCCTATCCGTCATTTCGAGCTGTTTAACAGACTCTCGGCAATCCTCTGAAGCGAAAAGCCTTGTTTTGCCGTTTGACATCAATGAAGGTACAGCGTCGATATCAAAATGGTCACGATGGAAATGCGTTGCAACTACAGCATCAAATTGTAAATCCATGGGGCAAAGAATTTTAGGCAGCAAACGCTTAAATCCCGCATTACCTTCAACTCTTTCAACGCAATCGGATAGATATAAGTCCATAGCCAGCAATTGACCACCGGCACTTTTTATAATAAATCCCGCCTGCCCGACGGAAAACAAATGCGTTTTTCCGATCGGAGCAGTCAAAACCTGAATGGCAAAATCAGTCATATGATTATCCTTCGTAAAAGTATTTGTTTAGCAATGACTCTCTGGTATCTTCGGGACACCTAACCGTTAAAATCTTTTCATCCGGAACAGATAAATCCACAAGACGCTTTTGGATAGATTCCGTCACATACGGATTGAGCGTAGCGATCAAAACATAATCAAAACTGATTTCCGATATACTCTCGACAGAATCAACATCTAATCCACAACGGCGATATTCCCAAAAGTCATCATCGACCCACTTAACAACATTGCAATGGATATCTTCATTAAAGCAATTTACAAGCTGCTGTCCAAAAGTCCCCGCGTTATATATCACAACGTTTTTGTCGAAATAGCATTTATCAAAAGCGGAATAAGAGTCTGTTCCGGGCAACCTTCCGCCCGAACGCGACAAGCAAATTCCAAGGACATAGTCGACAACCTGCTTTTTCAGTTGAAAACTATTGTCATACATCGATGCAAAATTTTGTAAATAATCAAACAAAGCGGAAAGTTGCTTCTTTTCCTTATCGAAGCCCGCGCTGGTTTTCAACATAGAATCCTCACGCTGACGATAATGATATAGGGTACAATCGGTCACGCAAACGCATTTGCTGCGCATAATCGCGGGATAAGTAACCGCCGCGTCCTCACCGATTGTGATTTTTTCATCAACATTTATTTGAACGTCATAAACGACATTCCGCTTAAACAACTTATTCCAAACATAAGTTGTGATACCCGGAAAATAAAATTTCCCGTCGGAAAACATTTTTTTCTTCAAATCTTCGAGTTGTCCGTCATAATAAATGCCAATAGGATACTTATTATATATCAATGCACTTTGTTCGTACAAATCCCGTGTAAACCCTGCGCATACAACATCTGCATCATTGTCAAGAGCATCGTTCAACATACGATCAATAAACCCCGGGGTAACCCAGTCATCGCCGTCAACATAGCCGATGTACTCACCTTCGGATTGTTCAACACCGGTTTTTCTGGCAGAGACCAAACCGCCGTTATTCTTATGAATAACTTTGATTCTTGGATCTTTCTTAGCATAAAGGTCACAAATAGCCGGACATCGGTCATCAGAACCGTCATCCACAAGAATTATTTCAATATTTTGATACGTTTGGCGGATCAAGCTTTCTATACAGATACCAATATATCTTTCAATGCGATAAATCGGCACAACAACACTTACCAAAGGCTTATTCTGTTCCACCGATCCATCTCCTTTACAAAACAATAGCAAATAACTGCAATCTATTTTTCTAATTTTTTTACAGGATTTCCAACATAGGTGCCTGCTTCAGTTAAGTCCTTGTTAACAAGAGAATTTGCACCTATCATTACATTATCAACTATACGAACATTACCCATAATAATACTGTTAGTACAAAGTTTCACGTTGTTTCCGATTATCGGTACATCTCCACTTTTTTTACGCCAATAGTTGCATTCTGAAAAATGACAAAGTTCTCTCCTACTTCACATTTTCCCAAAACAATACCAACCGGATGGGCAATGCAAAAGCCTCTTCCGACTTTTGCGTTGGGATAAATGCAACATCCGTATTTTTTGAATATCTTCCTATATATAAATCTCGATAAAATCCTTTTTATTCCCCCAAGAGAGAATAGATACCACATTCGTCTTGCTAAAAAATGCAATTTGTATTTGGGGTAAAGTATTTGTATCTGATTCGCTGAAAAAAAGAAAAACTAACTCTTTGTGTTGCTCTTTGCAATTCATAATTCAATATTTCTTTATACTCTTTATGCGTCATTGAGTTCACCTTTTGGTTTCGTCCTATACTTATTCATGTATTCGGTAAAATCTTCCATCGTAGCGGAGGTCGATGAAGATATCCCTTCTTGTTTAACGAAAGATTTGAATACCGTCAGAAAAACTATCTTTACATCGCCGATAAATGTGATTCTGTTTACATATTCAACATCCAAATCAAACTTCTCATCCCAAGAGATCGTATTTCTTCCATTCACCTGCGCATAGCCTGTCAGTCCCGGACGGACGTCGTGGCGGTGACTTTGCTTTTCATTATAATAGGGCAAATACTTTACCAACAGCGGCCTCGGTCCAACAACACTCATATCGCCTTTTAAGATGTTTATCGCTTCCGGTAATTCATCTAAAGATGATTTCCTCAGAAAAATTCCGAATTTCGTCAATCGTACTTCGTCCGGAAGAAGATTCCCATTTTCGTCGCGCTCATCGGTCATAGTGCAGAATTTATAAAGAGTAAATATCTTTTCATTCCTTCCCGGACGTTCCTGCTTGAATAACACGGGACTTCCGAGCTTTGTTCTGACAAGAATAGCCACAATGGTGTAAAGCCAACAAAAAACGACCAGCGCAAGCAAGGCGCAGATTATATCAAGCGGGCGCTTAAAAAAACGCTCATATACGCCGTAAGGCTTGTGCTTTTCCATAATCTATCCCTCAATCAAAACAGCTTTTTACTATCTCTATTATCTTATCCTGGATCTCAGGAGTCATCTTGTTATCGCTCGGCAGGCAGACTCCGCGTTCAAAAATATCCGCGCTGACGTCGCCCTCTACGCTGATAAAATCGTTATGACAGTACAGCGGCTGCATATGCATCGGCTTCCAGATCGGTCTGCTTTCGGCATTGCAACTTGCGAGTGTCTCAATTATCTCTGTCGGGCAGCTTTTTCCTTTTTCCGTCCAATATTCAGCCTTGTACTCGCCGCGCTCCTGACGGCACATCGCGTCTTTGTCTATCAAAATACAGCTCAGCCAGTAGTTTGGCACGCTGTTTCCCTCGTCAAACGGATTCATCGTTACGGGCAAGTCCCTAAAGCCCTCTTTGTATCTCTCGTAAATCGCCTTTTTTTGCGCGATATGTTCCTCAAGATACGGGAACTGTCCGCGCACAACTCCCGCAATGACATTGCTCATACGGTAGTTGTATCCGACGTCCTTGTGCTCATACCAGGCTGCAGATTCACGCGCCTGGTTAGCCCATTTCCAAGCCAAATCAT
Source organism: uncultured Ruminococcus sp. (assembly GCA_902798605.1). Next base: position 5,927 of record CADBXH010000068.1, read on the forward strand.
ATGCGTCTTTGTCATCGGTCAAAAGCATACCGCCGGCGGAACCGGTTATGATCTTATTGCCGTTAAAGCTGATAGCGTTGTACTTGCCAAAGGTTCCGGTCTGCTGTCCCTTGTATGTAGCTCCCAATGATTCCGCGGCGTCCTCTATAAGCACCGCGCCGTGGCTGTCGCACACTGCCTTGAGTTCATCCAGCTTTGCAGGCGTACCGTAAAGGTGAGCGAAAATCACTACATTGACTTCCGGGTATTTTTCAAACGCTTTTTCAAGCGATTCCGGACACATATTCCACGTATCGCGCTCGGTGTCGATAAATACCGGAATACCTTTTTCATACAGGATAGGGTTAAGCGTAGCGCTAAAGGTCATATCGGAGCAGAAAACCCTGTCTCCGAGCCTGACTCCCGCAAGCTTCGCCGCCATATGTAATGCTGCTGTGCCGCACGAAAGCGGAACGGCGTATTTACTTCCGGTCACTTCGCACGCGGTTTTGGCTACCTCATCGACATTTTCGCCAAGCGTTGACATCCAGTTGGTGTCATAGGCGAGCTTCATATATTCAAGCTCCTCGCCGTGCATTGTAGGCGAAGAAAGCCATACCTTTTTTTCAAACTTCTCAATCAATTCAGCTGTCCCCTTTAAGAGCGCACATACTTACTCATTATTATCTAAACTATTATACTACAAGAATCGTGAAATGTCAATTTATTTCGGCATTTGGCAGAATCAAGCTGAAGATGGATATTTTTAGCATTTTATCGCTCTGTTTTACTTGAAAAAACAATTAATTACCATAGCAAATCACCGCTTTTGACATTGGAATGACATTGAAAAAACACAAGCCCGAAGTATTCTGCTTCGGACTGATGTTTTTTCGTTCCGATTTAGGCCACTTCGCTCTGCGTCTCGATACAGTCAAGCATCGCTTCAAACGCGTCGGCGAATTTTACTTTGATCGTGATTTTCCCGTCCTCGTGGATAAGGATCTTGTCGATCAGCTCAATGAGCATGGGACGGGTCAGCGTGTCGATATTCCTGTACTTCATAAAATGCTCTGCAAAACCGTTTTCTGCTAAATCCTCATCGTTGAGCTGTGCCTGAGTCTGCTCGAGGTTTGCAATCGCCGCGTCGAGCTTTTGAAGCTTTCCATTCAAGTCTGCGCGTATATTTCTATACTCCTCATGCGTGATCTCCTCGTTCTTCCAATCAGTATATAACTCAGTGGCACTTTTTAAATATTTTTGCCTTTGTTTCTTATTGGCTTCAAGCGTGCGCTGAATATAACCGGCCTCTTGATCACGATTGTTCTGCTTCACATTCGCAATAACCTCGTCATATTCCATCGCGATATTTATCATTATCCGGATATACGCGAGCACCGTTTCCTCAAGCTGATCTATCCTTATGGTGTGGTTGGTACAGGCGTTCGGATCCTTCTTCTGCTTGGTCGAGCACTTATAGTAGCGGTAGGTTTTCCCGTTCTGCTGATTGACCTTCTTGTGCATAGCCTTGCCGCAATCGGCGCAATATACAAATCCCGCGAACAAATCGGCTTTTCTGTCCGTTTTGCAGCTGTGAATATTGCGTGCAAACAGCGACTGAGCCTTGTCAAAGGTTTCGCGTTCGATAATCGGCTCATGGGTATTCTTCACGATGATCCACTCATCCTTCGGAACAGCTCTGCACTCGTGGATTTTATAATTCACTTTGGTGTTGACGCCCTGAACCATATCGCCGATGTACGTTCGGTTTTGCAGGATACGCCGAACCGTCCTGTCACTCCACAAGCCGTCGTTACCGCTGCGGGGATTGATATTAAAGCCCTTTTGCTGTTTGTATGATGTAGGATTAGGTATGCCCATATCGTTGAGTTTTTTCACGATTCCCAGTATACTTCTGCCGCCTATAAATTCATCAAAAATCATACGAACAATCGGAGCAGCTTCCTCGTCTATTATCAGCTTGTGGTAGTCATCGGGAGCTTTCAGATAACCGTATGAAGCGAAAGCGCCGATAAACTTGCCCTGCTTGCGGTGATTATTGAGCGTACCGCGAATATTCACCGAGGTAGAAGCGGCGTAGCTCTCGTTTATTACATTAGTAACGCCGATCGAAATGCAACGCGTAGCGGCATTCATTCCGTCGCCAACTGTGTCAATACCGTTATTCAGCGCGATAAACCTCACACCGAGGCGCGCGAACTGATTGTCGATAAGATCGCCGCTGATTGCGTAATTTCTGCCGAGTCGAGCCAAATCCTTTACGATCACGCAGTTGATTTCCTTATTGTGTATGTCGTTCATCAACCGTGTCCAGCCGGGACGATCAAAATCAGTCCCGGAATATCCGTCGTCAACGTAGGTATCGACGTGCTCGATGTCAGGATGAAGCTTCAAATACTCCTTTAGAATCTCACGTTGGTTTGAGATAGACGCGCTCTCGGACTTGTTTTTGTCCATATCCTCTTTTGAGAGTCGAATGTAAAGGGCAGCCTGCCAGGTTTTTAATACCTGTTGGGGCTGCCCGTAATAATCTTTATACTTTTGCATAAGAAACAGCCTCCGTTTTAATTCTGCAAACGGCAGGTGCTCTGCATTTTCACAGTTTTATTATAGCACACTGCTGATTGTATTTCAATGGAAATTTCACCCTGCGCGGATAATATTAGCAAACGCTTTATTAAAGCTTGTCCTGCCTTCGTATTCGACCTTAACAGCAATCTCCCCCACCTTGAATAAATACGGGTTGCCTGCATGCTCGACAAACAAATTGATCTTGTCAACCGTTTGCTGATCGGCTTCAATATTTATATCTCTAATATCGGTCAGACTGTTTTTATCGCAGGTTTCTATATCCGCGCTTTTCAGTTTTTTCAATTCGGTTTTATCCAGCATACAGGCACCACCTTTCGTTTAAGATTTTTGGCAAATAAGGGAAAAGTATTCTTATTTGGTGAATAAAAAATGAGGGAACAAAAAGTCAGCAAAACTAAGGATTTTTATTAATCAATCTTTGTATATTTAAATTATAACACAAAAATCTGACAAAAAACTCTCAAGTTTGCTTTCCATTTTTCAGGGTACCAATTGGTACTCTGAAGCCTAAAAGCTTCAATTGTAAACATACTTTTTCTTGCTATATTATTTCTATAACATACTCAGTGCAGTAACTCTCCGGTTTGCTTTTCAAGAATCGAGGGTACCATTTGGTGTTTTTTGTTACTATTCTATTCCGGCGGTTTTTTATATATTTTTTCTGATTTATATAATTTTATATATAAATACCACCAACCGTTCCACTCATTGTAAAACGCTTTAACTGATAATAAACGATAGCCCTTATATCTTTTTTCCCAGTAATCTCGATCATCTTGTCTTTCGCGAGCAATACGAGCTATTTGTGCCCTCGAAAAGCCAGTATCCTTTATTTTTTCTGTTGGTTTAATTAAATTTTTACTGCTATTCCAGCTGCGCCAATTCCCTTTTTTATAATCTTTGTCACCTTTTTGACCCAAAAAATAGCGCGCCAAAGCTTCTGCTCCGCCATGCTTTTCAGGATTAAATTTTTTCACCCAGACTCGATCAGAATACCGCCAAGATTTATTTACAATATTTATATCGATTTTTGAAATTAAAATGTGGGCATGCCAATTATTATCATTTGCTACTTCAATCGAATAAATGTATTTCAACTGGGGCAGCCCATTTGTTTTTACGTGACGTTTTAAACGTCTGATAAAATTCTGAACATCGCGTAAAATCTCTTTTTCGATTTTTGGTCTATTTTCTTTATTATACTGGAGCGTCATAATTAAATCGCCGTCTGAAAAATTTGCATTAATGAGCCGGCTAAGCTTTTT
>CADBXH010000068.1:9804-25596 GCA_902798605.1 uncultured Ruminococcus sp.
AGCTTTTTTATTGCATTTTTAAAGTTTAATTTTTTTTGAGAGACAGAAGAAACTCTGTTTTTTCTGTCTCTCCTATATCCCTTTTCAGTAACAGGGTAGACTTCCAACTCCAATGATCTCCCCGCGATGGTTTCTTTTTCTCTCAGCTTCATGCTAATTTCTTTCTCCTTATAATGGTCGATTTGTTAATACAATAATTCGAGCCCCAAAAGCGGTATGCCCGCAGTTTTTTTGATACTGATTTTTGATGCTATGTTTATTTTATCACAAAAACAGTGCAGCAACCTCTCAAGTTTGCTTTCCAAAATTCCGGGGTACCAATTGGTACCCTAAAGGGCAAAAACGCCTATTTTAAGCCATTTTTTGAATTTCTCCCCAAATTTCGCCCTGTTTTTATCGCCTTTAAAACCTTTAAAATAAAAAACCGCTGAGAATATTTCTCAGCAGCAAAAAAACAGTTTCAGGGTACCAATTGGTACCCTGAAACTCAAAAACAATATACATTATTAGAATTTGCACATATCATTTTCTCCCCTTTACGAGTATCAAAACCTCGTCTTTAGGGTATAAAAATATAGCTTGAAATCTCTCTTCAGGGTACCAATTGGTACCCTGAAGAGAGATTATCTACAATCATACGCAATGAATCCACTCGGCATATTCAGCAAGATACGGCGAATCATACGGAGTTCCATAATCATGTTCATATTCCCAGATTTCAAAAACAGGATCCACACCAAAAGTTGAGAATAATGCTGTTTCTCTGACAATCAGCTGATATGTTTCGGATCGTAAAAAAATTGTCTTAGCGACTTTTATTGATGAATGCATATGCAACGCGATTCGAAGAGGAATAACCTCTGTGTAATACCGAATAGTTGCTTGATTCTCTCTTTTTTGTACCAACTCGGCCTTTCTTTCTGCTTCTTTCTCTTGTTTGACTTTGCTTATATATTCATTCATATCGTCAAGGACAACGATAAATAAAATATCATTTGGAGTTATAGCCTCCCAAGATTCCTTTGCAAACCCATCCCCGGTAAACGCTTGATCAAAGGTGATTTTAACAGAAGGTTTCTCTCTGTCGTCAGCATTCACAAGAGGAATCAACTCAGATAAATCAGGTATTCCTCTTTCGCGCAAATGAATCTGTGCATATGAGCTGATTTTGCAAGTATTAAATAACCTGTCCGCCGTTGGGGTTGCAAATAAAAAGCACTGATTATCTGGTGGATTAAGGATCTGACCTTCCTTTGAAAGAATGAACAGACGTCCATAATCTTCCAATTCAAGTAATTCTAAGTCAATTGATTTGATATAGCTTTCCAGCGTCATTTTTATTCTCTCCTTTATGAAATGTATTATAAAATAAAAAAGAGAAACCATATAGACACACCGAACCCGTGGGTATGCTCCAAATGATTTCTCTAATTAACAATAAAAAAATGAAATAATATCTTACAATATAATTATACCATTTTTATTGTCTTAAGTCAACAAACAACGGAAAAATGATTTAATAAATACATAACGAAACACGCGATAATTTAATAAAAGGTATATGATATTTGACAATCAATCACATTTGCTTAAGATGCTTTTATGTTAATATCATTTTGCTGTAATTGTGCAAAGTGTTACTTTATCCTTTTTTAAACGTCCTCGCGTTATGCATGTTGGTGGTGAACTCGGTTCACCAAAAATAAAAAAACCGTTTCGTTATATCATATACCTTTTCAGTAGTAATACTGTTTAGATTTTTTATAGCACACTTCCGTCTATTTTCTTTTCGCTTCTCCGCCTATCTCCTTCGTAATGCGCGTTACCCTCATATACGTTTCGTAACGCTCGTCAGAGTCAATGCTATTGCACGTCATAAATGGCATATTATAAGAATTTTGCAAGTATCAATCCGTCCCCCTATTGAGTATCAATCCGTCCCCTTTATAGCCAAACAATGTAATACCTAATTGTCAAAAAGCAGCAAAATTAATGTAATACCAAATTCAAAAATTAACTATTAAGTAAGGTATATGATTTTTTCTTTTGCAAAATCCTGATAAACAGTGGATTTTATCTTGAATAAAATGTAATACCTTCTCACTTGGGATGGAGAACATATAAAAAATTTTTAATGAATTTTGGGTCCAGAACCATTAAAGATTTTTTGAAGAAATAAGTTGGGATTTAATCAAAAAATAATATAGAAGAAGGCTGATAGTTTACTAGAGAGGACATTGGTAATTATGTCAATAACAAAAAGCAGACACATTTCAAAAGAAAAATACAATAAATAGCTGAGAATTCAATATTGCATAAGCGATGCGGATCATATATTGAATTAATAAATGATAAATTATTGAATAACTAACGAAGCATCGCAAAAGAAATTCTCGTTAGTATTTTCAAATCTTTTCGTTGCCTATGGATATGATTGCAACATAATGATTTCTATAACCACACCTTCTAAAAGAGATTTTTGCAACTATTTACACTTTTCTATTCCAAGAACAAAAAGGCTTTTGCAGTAGATTCCAAAACAGGAAAAACCGAGCAACCCAAAAATGGGTTACCCGGTCAATGTTTTATAATTCAATTAATTCTATTTATGATCAAGAAATGATACAATTCACGCAAAGACAATCCGATAAGATAACAATTATTAGAAATATTTCGGGTTTCTTTATGTTCCATCACGAAGAATATCTAAATACTCTTTATAGGAGAAAGTGCGATTTCGACTGGCTGAATCTGTCTGTATCAGAATTCCTGCATCAATTAATCTTTTAACTTGTGTTGCAATAGTGTTATAAGCAACTCCAAGTGCCTGCGATGTTTTTCTGATATCAATAATCGGATTAGTTTCAATATAGTTGAACATCAAAAGAGTGTTCTTAACCCTTCCCCCCATGCTGTTTATTATCGTTAGATTCTTTTTATGAAGTTCGTCCAGCTTATCAATGGTGAGAATTCCGTCCTCAGCACATTCTTTGATCGCCTGCAAAAAAAATCTAACCCACTGCTCATAATTACCTTTGGTGCGAACCTCTGACATCCGGTCATAATATTCCACTCGGTTTTTCTTGAGAAAGTATGAAATATACAGTGCAGGAGCAGATAAAGCTCCTTTTTCAATTAGATACAACGTTATCAACAGACGTCCGATACGTCCATTGCCGTCTAGGAACGGATGTATAGTTTCAAACTGATAATGTATAAGCGCAGCTTGAATCAAAACATCATATGTGTCATTTCCATTTATATACTTTTCAAGCTTAGAAATCGCATTATCCATATCCTCCGGACACGGAGGGATATATCTTGCATTTTTAATTGTACTGCCTTGCCCGCCAATCCAGTTTTGAGAAGTGCGGAATTCTCCGGGATTTTTTTCCTGTCCGCGAACATTTTCCATCAAAACAGCGTGTGTTTCTCTCAACAGCCGATTACACAATGGAAGCGTTTTTAATCTATCAACTGCATATACCGTTGCCTTGATGTAATTAACAACATCGGCAACATCCCTGTTTGTATTTGTATCAAGCAAAGGATCAAACACATCCTCCAAGGTCGCCTGTGTACCCTCAATCTGAGAAGACATCAGCGCTTCCTTGCGAACATACATCGACACAAACAGATTTATATTCGGAATCCGTTTTGCAACACCGTCTAACTCGGCAAGTTTTCTGCTTGATTCTATCAAAAGATCTAACAAATCTGAATCTATTTCCAGCTCCGGTTTTGGAGGTAACGGATTAGGAGCGAATGACTTATACGCCATATCTCCGGACAAATTGTTCCTGTATGTTCCGGCTCGATTGCTCATTTATTTCACCTCAAACTTGAAATATCAATACTATTATAACATCGTTATTTCAGAAAGTCAATGTTTTTTGAAACAACAACGTTGCTTATGTTTCTTAATTTCAAAAATATTTCCCAAAATCAATATTTTTTTGATTTTGGGAAATAGAGTTTTCTTTTTCTGTTTTATCTTATGCCGGTCATTGGTTATTATTTTATTTAAAAACGTGTATTATTCTTTAGTTTGATCACCACTATCCGAATAATCGTTTTCTATTACATCGGAAATGAGGTTTGAGAAATCTGCGGCGTTTTTTGAGGTTATGACCGGTCTGCCGGTTCTTTTCTCAATGTCTTTACGCGCGTTTCCGGCGACCTCTCCGCCTTCTCTTGCTATATTTTTATTCTCTGCAAAGGTCTGCGGATCCTGCTCTTTAGATATTTCCGTTGTAGTCGCTTCCGCCAACATATTAAGCACAAGCTCGAGCGTACTCATATTATCGCGCAGATTCTCTTTTTTAAGACCTTTGAGGTTTTTATATTGACGAGTCGTCATACCCGACCAAGCCTTTGTTATCTCATCGGTCAGGATGGCGTATTCTATGCCCTTTTTAACTCCGTGAGTATCCCATTCATCGGTAAGCTCTTTTCTTACCTGGATCGCCTGCAGCCTTTGGTTTATCCATTCTCGGCTGTAGCCCTTTTTGAGATATGTTTCAAGCGCCCTTTCGATAGTCAGTTCGGGATCTATTGTTTCTTCAATTCTGTCTCTGCCTACTTCCGCCAACCACATTTTGAATGGTTCGGCTTTCGGCGAAGGGATCGACTGAATAATACGGAGCAACTGTTCGGTGTTGGCAACGTCTGTTTTATATGATTTACCATCCTTAGGTGAGGGCATTTTCAGTTGGTGACAATTTGACACCAACTGGCTTCCTTCATCTTTCAGACGCTGTTTTAGTTTGTTCCAATATTTTCGAGCCTTATCAAAATCTGGCTGATCTGTCAACACCTGAACGACATCAACTATTGAAAAATACCACTCCTCCTCTGTTTCGTTCCATGCTGTACGGATCTTTCTATCTTCAAATAACTGGATATTGTCATCCATCTCATTCACCGCCCTGTCTTTCAATTTACGAGGTTCGTCTCAAATTGCTTTTAATACTATAATAATATCAAACATTCAAGTGAAAGTCCATTGTTTTTCATTAAAAAAGATTGCTCTAAAGCATAAAACAAAAGAAATCTAATTACTTAATTATTCATCTCATCCGACAAAATAACCGTTTGAAAAACGACCTCACTCGCCTGCTTTTCTGCGGCGGTCATTCTTTTTTGCCATAGGGTCGGATTGGATTTTTTGAGCGAGGGCGTGATTCTCTTTTTCGCTTTCAGCTCAGTCAACGTTTTCTCGTAGAGGTGCTCCGCGCGGATGTCGATTTTGCTTATGTAGTCGTGGAGCTCGCGGGCAGCGAGAAGCGAGTAATACTTCTCCCTGTCCCGCTCGATAAGTCGCTTTCGGTAAAGCCTGCCCCATTTCCCGTATACCGCCTCCAATACCGCTTCTTTTGATTCAAACATTCTATCAGCTCCTTTGATGCGTATTTGTGAAAATGCAGATGCCTGCCATAGGGTATTTTCCTTGCCCTATGGTTCTATTATACACATCGCAGGTGCCATGGCGGCACCCATATTGTTTGCGTCGGTCACACCGAGGTCGATTATATTGCCGACCGTTGCGCGGCTGATTTTGATTCTTTTTGAGTCTTTGCCTATTATACAACAGCCCGCGCCCGTTACCGTCCACTGGGCTGTCGGGGTGCGCACCGAGCCGTACTCGAGCGGATAGCGGTACTGGCGTTCCGCCGAGCAAAAGTGAGATGACGTTGAACACGCCGCTTTTTCTGCCGCTCCCGATGACACAAACACCGAGGCGGCGATCAGGTTTTGCGCCATTGTTGAGCACGCGCCGTACTGGCCGAGATACGGGATTTTAAAATCCTTTAGCCCAAAGGTTGATCCGACGCACTGGTTGAGCAGATCGCCCGCGAAAACAAGGTCTATATCCGATTTTTTCATCTTTCCCTTTTGCATAGCGAGAGTCATCGCCTCTGTCTGGAGCTTGCTTTCGGCGTCCTCGTAGGTATCGAGCCCATCGTAGCTGTCGCAGATTATCTTGTCAAACAAGCCGCCGAGCGGCCCTTTACCCTCTTTTTTGCCGACCACTGAAGCGTAGCTTAAAACTGACGGCGGCTCTGTAAATTCAATCGTTCTTGAACCGATTCTTTTTATCATAATTATCCCTCCCGAATTAGTATTTATTAAATCGGGAAAAATATTAAGCTTATCGGCAACTCCGGTGTTCAAAAAAGAAAAGCCGCCGCAAATGCGGCGGTCATATCCTATTTGTCGTATTCTTCGAGCAGATCTACATTGTATTTTTCAAATGCATTTAAGTTTTCCAATTCAAAATCCGCGTCTACACTATACCACGGCTTTGACTCACAAAAATGTATTTTTCGTCACCCTCGTAGGGCACAGCTCCGCATTTCCTCATTTTCTCACCTGTTTTGCATACAAACGTATTTATACTATAATTTTTTGATACGCGCTATTTTTTCGTTCGTGTACAATGTTAAGATTATTTACGAATTTAAAAGCACAAGAGCGTCTTTCTAAATCAGCACCCCGTTGCAGTGGTCGACCTCGTGCTGGATGATCTGCGCGGTAAAGCCCGTGTAAGACTTGGTTTTCCACTGAAATTTTTCGTTTTGGAACTTCACCTTTACAGTTTTATATCTCGTGGTTTTTCGCGGCGCGCCGAGGAGCGACAGACAGCCTTCCTCGGTTTCATACGGCGCGGACTTTTGGGTTATCTCGGGGTTGTACATAACGGTGTATTTCGGCCCGTGCTCGTCGTCACGCTTTCCGTTGTCTATAAACGCGATGATCCTCACCGTTTTGCCGATCATATTCGCCGCCATACCAACGCAGGTCTCGCGGTGCGCGGTCAAGGTGTCGAGCAGATCGCGCGCGATCATAGCGTCTTGTTTTGTCGCGGACTTTGATTTTATCCCCAAAAACATCGGGTCGTGGACTAATTCTCTTACCATTTTTATTTCCTCAAATATTCCGAGGAGACGGGGAATTCAAAATATGTATCGGGATAGGGCTCGTCCGCCAAGGTAAAGTGCCACCATTCGCAGTCTATCGGCTCAAAGCCGCGGCGGAGCATAACGTTACGCAAGATCATCCGGTTGTTGTACTGCTCCTCTGTTATCCCCTTATAATCGGGATGAGACGCGGGGCTGAACAGATCAAACGGGCTTCCCATATCGAGCTCCTTGCCCGTGCTCATATCGAGCAAAGTCAAATCGACCGTGCTGCCGCGGCTGTGGCTCGACTGCTTGGCTATATACCCCTTTTCAAAAAGCTCCTGCTTGTTGAGCTCGGGGTAGAAAAACGGCTTCATCCGCAAGTCCTGATCCTCGATGCTCCACAGGATAAAATGCTTTACCGCGCACACGGGGCGGTACGCGTCAAAAACCTTTATCCTTAACCCCTGAACAATAAGCTCGTTGCTCACCGCTTTGAGTGCACGCGCCGCCTCTTTTGTAATGAGCGCGCAGGGTTCCTCGTATCCGTCGATCCTGTCTCCGATAAAATTGTAGGTCGAATGATACCGTATCTCCTGGATTATACCGGGCACATAGTCCGCGAGCAATACAAATCCCGAAGGATCAAGTGTTATATCAGATTTATAGTTTTTCATAATTCATCCCCCTGTCAGATCAAAGGATTTTTTCCATACCGATTTTTTGAGGCGCAAGCCCCATCGCTTCATAGAACTTAATCGCCGATGTATTGCACGTCCAAACGTTAAGTGTGACGTTATAGAACCCATGCTCTTTTGCGTATGATAACACATGATCGCACAGCGTTTTGCCTATATGTTTTCCTCTGGCGCTGCTGTCTACGCAGATATCATCGATATAAAGCGTCTTGATGTCCGTCAAAACAGAATCGCCGATTACCTGCTTGTGTATACAAAACGCGTGCCCGAGCGGCATATCTTTTTCATCAACGCAGACGAACAAGGGAGTTTCCTTATTTTGAATGATTGATCTCAATTCTTTAGCGCTGTATTTGGTCGCGGGACCTTTGAAAATATCGGGGCGGCCATTGTGATGCACCATATCGACCTGAACAAGCAAGTCCAAAATCCTCGGTATATCCTTTTGTTCCGCTTTTCTGACTTTTACATTCATATTATCAGCTTGGTTTCTCCTAATCAAATTACTATGAATTAATGATACCAGAAAATAATAGATTTGTCTATAAACAAAACCGTATCGGCAAATTTGATTTCGACCCGATACGGTTTTTATTAAATTACTCTTTGAACTTTATAGAAGTTTTACTTAGATATCTCCGCTTCTACCGCTTTTCTGACCTCTTTCATATCGAAGGTCGGTTCAAAGCGCGCGATGACATTGCCCTCGCGGTCGATCAGGAATTTTGTGAAATTCCATTTGATGTACGCCTTGTCGCCGTAGGCCTTGTTGTTTCTATCGGCAAACTTGTTGAGTGCTTTGTTTTTGAGCCCCTTGCCGAAGCCCTCAAACGGCTTCTCTGCCGCGAGGAACGCGAAAAGCGGGTCGGCGGTATCGCCGTTAACATCGATCTTTTTGAACTGCGGGAAATCCGCGCCGAACTTGAGGGTACAGAAGTTGTGTATCTCCTCCTCGTCCCCGGGCGCCTGATTGGCGAACTGGTTGCACGGGAAGTCGAGTATCTCAAAGCCCTTGTCGCGCAGGTCGCGGTACATATCTTCAAGCGGCTCGTAGTGCGGAGTAAATCCGCAGCCTGTCGCGGTGTTGACGATGAGCAAAACCTTGCCCTTGTAATCGGCGAGGCTCACATCGTTGCCTTTTCTGTCTTTTACCGTAAAATCATAAACTAATATACAATTTAATTATATAACAAATCGGTCGCTCATAATTTGATTATAGAATTATGAGTAAAAATATATCGACTGCTCCATAGTTTTTCCGCAAATCAAATTTATATTATTGACTTTATATTTCTAAAGTGGTAGAGTTTGTTTGGAAATAAGTTTTTCGGGAGAGTAAAATGACAATAAGAGAGTACGAACAAAACGACTTAAAACAAATGACGGCGATCTGGAACGAGGTCGTTGAAGAAGGCACAGCGTTCCCGCAGGAGGAGCCTTTGGATGATAAGAGCGCGAAGGAATTCTTTGCATCACAAAGCTGCTGCGGTGTTGCCGTTGACGACGACGGCACGTTATGCGGTCTGTATATCCTGCACCCGAACAACGTCGGCAGGTGCGGACACATCTGCAACGCAAGCTATGCGGTAGACTCAAAGATACGCGGCAAGCATATCGGCGAAAAGCTTGTTTTGGACTGCATCAAAAGAGCGAGATCGCTCGGGTTTTTGGTGCTCCAGTTCAACGCCGTTGTTGAGACGAATATCCACGCGCGTCACCTGTACGAGCGGATCGGGTTCAAACAGCTCGGCGTTATCCCAAAGGGTTTTAGGATGAAGGACGGGCATTACGAAAACATCTGTCCGTATTACATTGAACTATAAAAACCAGCTCATCTTGGTTTTCCGAGGTGAGCTGTTTCGTATTAATTTACATAGCATACGGCGGCGCAGTCGATTTCTTCGCAGCCGCTTTTTTTGAGCATTTTCGCACATTCGGCGAGGGTGTTGCCGGTGGTTATTATGTCGTCTATGAGCAAAATCTTTTTGCCCTTGAGCTTGTCTTTATTTATCGCTCGGTAAACGCCCTTGACGTTCTTTCTGCGCTCGCTGCCCTTTAGAGTGTGCTGGGGCTTGTTTTGCTTGAATTGTTCAAGAGCGTCAATGTACTTTATACCTAACAGCTTTGCGCACTCCTTGGCGAGCAATTCGGCCTGATTGTAGCCCCTTTCCGCCTTCTGCTCGGGGTACATCGGCACACAGGTGACATAGTCATATTCAAGCTTATTCGTGTAATTTAGCGCCGTTACCACGGCAAAAGCGAGCTGCTTTGCGAACTGCGCGCGGTTAGAAAACTTAAACGCCTTTACCGCCTCGGCAAATTTCTCCTTGTACAAAAACGGTGAGGTACAGCGGTACCCTCCCTCGATATAGTTTGTTATCGGAAGCTCGGGCATTTCTGACTTGCATTCCTCGCAGGCGTACTGCTCGTGATATATCACCTTGTCGCAGTACGGGCAGCGCACAGGGAAAAACGCGTTTTCTACCGCTTCGATCATTCTTTTGCCAACTGACATAACCAAAACCTCTCAATTATCTTTACAACAATATGATACCGCACTACCGGTAATAAATCAATACAAACATTAAATCAAAATAGGGGTTGATTTTTGCAAAGCATAGTATTATAATAGTTATTGGTATTTACCTACTATTTTAGTAGACTTTGTTTGGAGGAAGATAAAATGAGAGAGGTTTACGCGGACAATTCCGCAACAACGCGCCTGTCCCCTGTTGTTTTGGAAAAGATGATGCCGTATCTGACAGAGCAGTACGGCAACCCGTCGAGCATTTACCGCCTCGGCGGAAAGGCGAAGGAGGCGGTTGAGGGTGCGAGAGAAAACATCGCCAAAAATCTCGGCGCGGCAAAGCCCAATGAGATCTACTTTACCTCAGGCGGCAGCGAATCGGATAACTGGGCGATCAGAGGAGTTGCCCACACGATGAAAGCCAAGGGCAAGAACCACATAATAACCTCAAAATTTGAGCACCACGCCGTGCTTCACACCTGCGAGGCGCTCGAAAAAGAGGGCTTTGAGGTAACGTACCTTGACGTTTACGAAAACGGTATCGTGCGCCCCGAGGACGTCGAAAACGCGATAAAGGACACCACCTCGCTTGTGACGATAATGTACGCCAACAACGAGATAGGAACGATACAGCCAATATCCGAGATCGGCGCGATATGCAGAAAGCACAACGTTATTTTTCACACCGACGCGGTTCAGGCGGCAGGATATGTCAAGATAAACGTGACCGAACAAAACATTGATCTTCTGTCGATGACAGCGCACAAGCTCCACGGTCCAAAGGGCACGGGTCTGCTGTATGTCCGCCGCGGGATCGTGATCGAAAACCTGATTTACGGCGGCGCTCAGGAAAAGGGCAAGCGCGCGGGAACCGAAAACGTCGCGGGTATCGTAGGGCTCGACGCCGCATTACAGATCGCGGTCGACACAATGGACGAGCGGAATAAAAAGATCGCCGCTCTCAGGGATAAGCTGATCGACAGCCTGCTGAAAATCGAGCGTTCGCGCCTGAACGGCGACAGAGTCCACAGACTCCCGAACAACATAAATATGTGCTTTGAGGGTATCGAGGGCGAAAGCCTTTTGCTAAAGCTCGATATGAACGGTATACAGTCATCCTCGGGCTCGGCGTGCACCTCGGGAAGCCTTGACCCGAGCCACGTGTTGCTCGCTATCGGACTTCCGCATGAGATCGCGCACGGAAGTATGCGGCTCTCGTTCTCTGAGGAAACGACCGAGGAGGATATCGACTATATCGCCAAGGTCGTGCCCGAGGTCGTAACTTATTTGAGAAATATGTCTCCCCTTTGGGACAAAATTAAAAAGGAGAATTGATATGGTATATTCGGAAAAGGTTATTGATCACTTTGCAAATCCGCGCAACGTGGGTGAAATCGAAAACGCCGACGGTATCGGCGAGGTCGGCAACTCCAAATGCGGAGATATTATGAAGATGTACATCAAGGTAGACGACAACACAATCACCGATGTTAAGTTCAAGACCTTCGGCTGCGGAGCGGCTATCGCTACAAGCAGTATGGCTACCGAGCTTATCAAGGGCAAGTCAGTCGACAACGCGCTGAAGCTGACAAACAAAGCGGTAATGGAAGCTCTGGACGGACTTCCGCCGGTAAAGGTGCATTGCTCCGTACTCGCGGAGGAAGCGATAAAGGCGGCGCTGAGCGACTACTATAAAAAGCAGGGCATCGACCCCGAAATAATGATAAATCAGGCAACGTGATTTCTATACAATAATAATCGGCTGACTCTTGGCAAATGCTTAAAGTCAGCCGTGTTTTTTATTCATTTGGTTTTATCTCGCCTGTGCGGTACATCGAAAGCAAGGTTTTGAGGTCGTCTATCATTTTTGAGATGTTCTCTCCCGAGTCGGTATCAAACACCATCATCCTGTGTTTTCCTGTCTCGACGATCTCGGAATCCGAGTGGATGTCGCGGTTTTCGCCAAGCGCCTCGTCAACGGTTCTGAACGGGTGGTGGGCTTTCAGGCGCAGCCCGTGGGAATTGTAGATCAGCGTATATCCCGCAATGCCCGTTGTGCTGTGGTACTCCTTGCAAAAGCCGCCGTCGATAACGAGCAACTTGCCGTCGGCGCGGATAGGCAGCTCGCCCTTGACTGTTCTGACGGGCGTGTGGCCGTTGATTATGTGAGCCGTGTCGGCGTTCAGACCGAACTCGCGGAGTATCATTTCGCAGGTTTCTTTTTGATAATAGTAGTCGTAGTAGGGGTTCTTTTCTTCCTTCCACGCGGCTTTGTCCGGGATAAACGCGCGCTCAAAGGTCTTGATGTTCCTGCCGCAGAGCGGTGAATTCGGCGCGCACCAGAGGTACCACATAAAGTCGAGCCCTATCTGCTGCTGACCGCTCTCGAAAAACGCCAGACGGGCGATTTTGTCAGCCATATCAAAGTACGCCTTGCCGCTGTGCTTTTCGCCGAACAGTTCGATTTGCATAAGCCTTCCGTCCTTGTCGAGCGGAACACAGCCGTGGTATAGCAGATTGCCGTTGAATATCTTATACATACCGCCGTTGTTATAGAGAAACTCGGCATGTTTTTTAAGCCTGTGGCTGTTGACAAAGGAATCCCTGAGGTCGTTGACGACCTCAGCTTCTTCCTCGGTCAGCTTGTAGGGATCGTCCTTATCAAGCGTCGGGAAGAAATTATCGCCGAGCTTGTACTCGACTCCCTCGGAAACCACCGTTCCCTTCTCTGAATCTATCGTATGGAGCAAAAGGCGGTTCTCCATTTTATAATCGGGATTGCGTTTTATTATCTGTCCCTCGAGCTTGAACTGGATAACAGAGATCGCCTTGAGCGCCGCCTTCATCGGGCTTTGCTTGGGATACGTCTTTGACGCGAACAAAATCAGCGCGCGCAGGCTTATTCCGTAGCCGCTCTCGAGGGTGTTGAGCGTGTTGTATTTTATGCTGTTCCTGACGACGTTTGCGATGCACGCCTCGCTTCCGCAGGCGGCTCCCATCCACAAAATATCGTGATTGCCCCACTCGATGTCGAGCGAATGGTGGGTTTTGAGCAGGTCGATAATCCTCTCCGCGCTTTTTCCGCGGTCAAAGATATCTCCCACGATATGGAGTCTGTCGACCGCGAGCCTTTTGATAAGCCCCGCGAGCGAGATTATAAAGTCGTCGCCGTTGATATTGATGATAGTGTCAAGGATATTGTTGTGATAACGCACCTGGTTATCGTCCTCGTCGCGCTGGGCGTGGAGGAGCTCGTCGATTATATACGCGTAGTCGGGCGGCATAGCCTTGCGCACCTTTGAACGCGTGTATTTTGAACTTAGGACGCGGGCGATCTCTATCATCTGTTCAAGCGTAGTTCTGTACCACTCGCTGTCGGTACCGCGGCTGCGCTTGATAAGGCTCAGCTTTTCCGCGGGATAGTAAATCAGGGTGCAGAGCTCCTTGATTTGGTCGTGGGTCAGGGTATCGCTGTACAGTGCCTCGACCTTTTCCCTTATGACTCCCGAGCAGTTGTTGAGGATATGGCAAAACGCCTCGTACTCGCCGTGTATATCGCTCATAAAATGCTCGGTGCCCTTGGGGAGATTTAGTATCGCCGTGAGGTTGATTATCTCGCGCGTTAAGGACCTTACCGATGGATATTTTTCCGAGAGCAGTTCAAAGTATTTTTTATCGCCGTTCATATTTACGCCTCCCCTGCAAATCATTCTTTAGTTATATCTTAACACAGCTTTGTGCGGTTGTAAATGCAAAAAAATTTGATTTTTTTGAAATAAACCGCTTTTCATTTTGCATAAAAAACGCTATAATGTAAAAAGAACTGACATTCTGTCCGAAAGGGAGTGTTTTAAATAGTTAAAATACTGCGAAGCAAGCGCTGGACAGCGGTAATCGCTATCGTAATGATTCTTTTGCTTGCGGGGCTGATCACGCTTTGTATCCGGTTTTATGAAAGCTTTGACACAAGTTTGGATATCCCGATGTTCATCGACGGCGAGTATTCGGTGGACGGCGGAGATTGGAAGCCCATAAGCGATGAATACGATGTAACCGACAGGTTCTCGAATAATATCGTCTTTAAGGGCAAACTGACTGCCGCCACCGATTTTTTCAATACTATCGGCGTATCGTCAAAAAACGTCTGGTACACCGTCAAAAACAGCAAGGGTGAGATCGTTTTTGAATACAACTACTATTCGCCCGAGGAAATGAGGGAAAACCTGCTCAAAGAATTTGAGGGAATGAACGAAGAAAACCTTGCGATAGATGTTGACGAATTGTTAGAAAGCTACCATAACAAAAATATGTTTTCCGAAAGGATGCCAAGCACGCCGGGCTACTATGTTCAGGAATACGACCTGAGACACCCCTCGTCGGGAACGATAAATCCGAATGAAGTTATCACCCTTGAGGTCGTGAATCCTTACGGAAGGGATATCTCTAACTTTTCCGAATGCTTTGACGTTGTGGTAAGCGAATCCAACGGCGAATACACAAGGTTTATTTTTCATTCTTTGCCATGGGTATTTCTTTATATCTTAGTTTGCTTTTTCGGAATGTTCTTCTTCCCCATCGCAAGCTTTGTTTTCGGCAAGGTCGATTTTAAGTATCTGACCTTCGGTGCGCTATGCTTCTTCTGGGGATTGTTTATGATCGCGCAGAACATAAGCGGATACCTGAACCTATGGATAAGCGACCCGACTGTCTGTTCGCTGATTATTTCGATAACAAACTATCTGTTTGTGCTCTCTATGCTTGTGTATATGAAGGCGAACCTCGGTCGGTCGATAACAAGAGCAATCGCAAACGGAGTAAATTCCGTATACTTGTTGCTTATAATCGCTGTAATAATTCTGCACCTGACGAACGTCGCGGATGTATACGTCACCTTCCCGAATATGATGTTGGCAACGGCTGTATGCGGAATCATATTACCTATTCTGCTGTTGATCGAAACACGGACAAATCCACAGGCACTGTATGTGCTTATTTCGTGGATACCGATCGCGCTGTCGATAGCTATAGACACTATCGACCACTACCATCCCTTTGCGAATATAGATTTCTATATCATCGGTCTCGGCTTTACTATGATCTATCAGATCATTCGCCTTGTATTTGACCTGAAACGGCAATATAAGGAAACTATCCGTTATCAAAAGATGCAAAAGGAGCTGTACGAGGCAAAGGTTTCGGTAATGGTCAGCCAGATCCAGCCGCACTTTATGTACAACGCTCTGAGCTCTATCGCAATGCTGTGTAAGATAAATCCGGACACAGCGTACAACGCGACGATCACCTTCTCGGATTACCTGAGATGCAATATGGATTCATTAAAGCAGCAGACGCCCGTGCCGTTTGAAAAAGAGCTTGAACACCTTAAAAAATATTTGTACATTGAACAGCTTAGGTTCGGCAAAAAGCTCAACATTGTTTACGATATAAAAACAACCGACTTTGTTCTGCCGCAGCTGTCTATACAGCCGCTTGTTGAAAACGCCGTAAAGCACGGCGTCGGTATGAAGAAAAAGGGCGGAACAGTCACTATTGCCACTAATGAGACTGACGAATATTATGAAGTGATTATTTCCGACGACGGCGTCGGCTTTGACACCGAGCAAAAGAAGGACGACGGACGTTCACACGTCGGAATGGAAAACAC
>CADBXH010000069.1 GCA_902798605.1 uncultured Ruminococcus sp.
GACTGCACACAGCCCTCAGCGATACCCTCTACGATAGAAGCTACCTTTTCGGGAATGTTTTTGCCGATAGCGATGTAATCGAGGAAAAACAGCGGTTTTGCTCCGCAGCAGATAACATCGTTTACGCACATTGCAACGGAGTCGATTCCGATAGTGTTGTGCTTGTCAAGTAAAAACGCAAGCTTGATTTTTGTGCCTACGCCGTCGGTGCCGCTGATAAGCACAGGCTCTTCCATTCCCTTAAAGTCGGGAGCGAAAAGTCCGCCGAAGCCGCCGATCCCCGAAACAACGCCGGGAATATTGGTGCGCGCAACGTGTTTTTTCATCAGCTCAACCGATTTGTAGCCGGCGGTGATATCAACGCCCGCTGCCTTGTAACTCTCTGAAAAGCTTTCCATAAAATTCCTCCGTTACATTATTTATTTTTATTACTGAGTTTGTTTGCGTAAATATCCACAAAGAATGTTGTGGGCACTTTTGCGCTGAAGTTCCTTGTAAAGCAGCCGTCGCACAAATCTATGTCTGCCTCTTTAGCGATCTGACGGACGCTTTCAACGCTTAGATATCCGAGAGAATCCGCGCCTATCGCTTCCCTGATCTGCTCCTTGTCCATCTTGTTGGCGATAAGATTTTCCTCGTCGCTTATCTCAATTCCGAAGTAGCACGGGAATACGAACGGCGGAGAGCTAACGAGCATATGGACTTCTTTAGCTCCGGCGTCCTTCAAAAGCTTTACGATATGCTTTGAGGTCTCGCCGCGAATGATGGAGTCGTCAATAACGATTATCCTTTTGCCCTCAACATTAGATTTGAGCGCGGTAAGCTTAGTCTGCATCAGGCGTTTCTTTTTGTCCATACCCGTGCCGACTTTTCTGCCGATAAATTTATTTTTCATAAAGCCCATACCGTAAGGGATGTTTGACGCCTTTGCGTAACCCTCGGCGGCAATTATTCCCGAATCCGGAACGCCGCACACCATATCGGCTTCTATGGGATATTCCTTAAAAAGGAGTTCTCCGGCTCTGATACGCGCCGTGTGAACGCTTACTCCGTCGATCACGCTGTCAGGACGGGCAAGATAAACGTACTCAAACAGACAGAGTGATGTTTTGACGGGCTCGGAATCGAGCATATAGCTTTTTATTCCTTCATCGGTCACTACGACCATCTCGCCGGGCTTAACATCCCTTAAAAAATCTGCTCCGATACTGTCGAAAACACAGCTTTCGGAAGAGAACACATAGCTGTTTTGGAGCTTTCCAATGCAGAGCGGTCTGAATCCGTAAATATCGCGGAACGCGATAAGCCTTGACGGTGCGCAAATAACCGTTGAATAAGCGCCTTCGAGCTTTTTCATAGAATTGAGCACAGCGTCCTCGAGGTTATCGGTCGAGCAGCGCTCGGTCGCGATAACGTAAGCCATAAGCTCGGCGTTAGAGTTTGACTGGAATATAGCGCCGCCGCGTTCAAGGTCTTTTCTTATCTCCGGAAAATTTGTGATGGAGCCGTTGTTTGAAATAGCAATAGAGCCTTCCTTATACCTGAGCACAAGCGGCTGGTTAGCGGCGCGGTCGAGGCTTTGGTTTGGAGTATAGCGCACATGGCCAACTGTGATCTTTCCGCTGCTCAGCTTTTTGAGCACTTTATCGGGAAATACCTCGGATACCATTCCGAGATCCTTGATAGTAGAAAAGTTACCGTCCTTATTAACAGTTATTCCGGCGCTGATCTGACCGCGGTGCTGCAAGCCGTAAAGCGCGTCGTGGGTTATTGCTACGGTATCAAGATCATCGTTATTAAAAATACCGAATACTCCGCACTCTTCATTAAGCTTGTCAGTGTGCGGGTCTATGTCAACAAATTTTGTTTTTGTCATAAAAGCTCAGCCACCTTATTTTGCATTGCCTTGTCTTTTTCGGCAACGCCTTTTTCCATATCTGCTTTCATATCTTCAAGCTTTTGTGCGAGTGTATCGTCAGCGAGAGCGAGCATTTCTACCGCAAGTATTGCGGCGTTTGCGGCTCCGTCGATCGCTACCGTTGCAACGGGGATACCCGTGGGCATCATTACAGTCGCCAAAAGCGCGTCCATTCCGTCAAGCTGGGCTGATTTGCAGGGAATACCGATAACCGGCAAGGTCGTTTTTGCCGCGAGCACACCCGCCAAATGAGCTGCCATTCCTGCCGCCGCGATGATAACGCCGAAGCCATTCTGCTTAGCGTTTGCGGAAAAGCTTATCGCCGCGTCGGGCGTTCTGTGAGCGCTCATTACATGTACCTGATACAACGGGAAAATCGCTGTCTGAACCCATTATGATTGCTACCTTTTTCATACTATTACTCCTTAAAATAAAACTTTGATTTTTGCACATATTTTAACTTATATATTATATAAAAAATCGAGTAAAATTTCAATAGCGTAAAAGAATTATAACATTGTAAGATTAAACAATAAAAGGACAGATTTACTCTGCCCTTTTAGATTATTTAATTTAGTGGTTGAGTTGACCTGATTGAACGCATTATGGTTTATTCAATTCTTCAAGCGTTTCCGAATCGCGCATATGCGGAAATAGCCACTTCATTCTGTCATCATTAAAGTGTTTATCAAGGTATTCTTCGTATTTATTAGCCGGAGGATTACCTGAAGCACGCTGATTATAACGATAGATAGAGGTAGTCGTGATAAACGCGTTGTACAGCATAAAGATAAACACGACGACAACGATGATAGAGCCCTGCTTTTTGGGGATCTTTTCAATCACCCTCGATGTAAAGGGATAGATGTACCTTAGCCATACCAAGCCTAAAAATCCCCAGAAAAAAGCATACAGCAAACACGTTCTGCCGCCGATATTTAGCGGCATATCGCTGTAATCCCAAGAAACGGTACCCAAAAACGTTTCTTGTCCCCACGAGCATATAAATTCAAAAAATGCTCCAAGCGCCGCGCTGATAAGGAATACGAGAGTATCGCTCAGCTTATAAAGCTTATACAGCACAAGGGTCATCAATACCGCTCCGCCGCCATATACGGGGATGAACGGACCGTAAACCACTCCTACTCTCAGCTCAAAATGACCTTCAACAATAAGCGCGTAGACGGTTTCTATGCAAAAACCTACAAATGAACCAAGCAGCAACAAAATAAAGAGTTTCGCAAAACAAAGTCCGGAAGCAAACGGCTTGTCCTCTTTATTCTCATAATAAGGCTCATACTGCTTTATGTTTTCCTCTTTTACCTCGTCAAGCTTTTCCTTTACCTTTTTGATATACGCGGTCCTGCGAAGCTCGGGAAAGGCGTTTGTCATTCTTTTGCGTAAAATATTTAATGTAAATATTTTATAGTAGTTGGTTTCGAGCTCCTTTAGCTGCTCTTCAGAAACATCATCATTAATGAATTTAGAGTCATATTTTGCTATGGTAATTCTCTTTTTAAGCCTGTAAATGGTAATAAAAGAGAAAACATAGTCGATAAGTATAAGCAAAGCGATCGACAGAGAAATGATCATACTGATTAAATCGGGGATTTGATCGATCAGCAGTTTAATTATCGGGATCAGCATTTTTACGGAAAACGCTCCGCTGAAGCCTAAGATCAAAATAAATGGCAAAGTCAAATAGCTTCCTATATTAAAGTGCATTGAAGAATAATCCCAAGGTTTGCATCCAAGAATCTTATGCCCTAAAACTCCTGCCAACAGCGTGAAAAATGATAGTATCAACGCAGACCCGACAAACAGAATAAAAAAGTTATGGGTCAACGGCTCTAACAAAAGCCAGCAAATTAACGCGCCCGCTCCGTAAGCAGGACAAAACGGCAGCGTTAAAAAGCCTTTGTTATAAAACTTTTTTTCGCTTATATAGTGATACAAACCGCTGAAAAGCCAACCGAGAAATGAAATTATTATAAAGTACCAAAGTAATTCTATCCAGTACAAATAATCACCTAAAGCTTACTTTTATTTTTCGTCATTCCAAATCTCTTTTATTGCGGTAACGCTGCCCGCGAGACTCTGTATATCCGAAGGAATAATGATCTTTGTAGCCTTTCCGTCGGCGGCTTTTCCGAACGCCTCAAGGCTCTTGAGCTGAATGATCCTGTCGCTTGGGTTAGCTTCGTTGAGCATTTTCAACGCGTCGGCGTTAGCCTTTTGAACGGTAAGGATAGCCTCTGCCTCACCCTGAGCCTCACGGATCTTCTGTTCCTTAACAGCATCAGCCTTTAAGATAGCGGATTCCTTGAGACCTTCGGCAACAAGGATCTGGCTGCGCTTTTCACCCTCTGCGTCAAGGATACGCGCGCGTCTTTCACGCTCTGCCTTCATCTGCTTTTCCATAGCGTCCTGGATCTCGCGCGGAGGAAGGATGTTTTTAAGCTCAACGCGGATAACGCGGATGCCCCAAGCGTCTGTAGCTTCGTCAAGGATGATCCTGATTTTGTCGTTGATAGTATCACGCGAGGTAAGGGTATTATCGAGCTCCAGATCGCCGATGATATTTCTCAGAGTTGTGGCGGTGAGGTTTTCGATAGCGCTCAACGGACGCTCTACACCGTAGGTATATAGCTTTGGATCGGTGATCTCAAAATAAACTACCGTGTCTATCTGCATCGTTACGTTATCGCGTGTGATAACGGGCTGCGGCGGGAAGTCAACAACCTGCTCCTTTAATGAAACCTTCTTTGAAATCCTGTCGATAAACGGGACTTTAAGGTGAAGTCCGGTCTCCCATGTAACATGGTATGTGCCGAGACGCTCGATAACGAACGCATGCGCCTGCGGTACAACTTTGATATTGCGAACAATAAGAATCAGCAAAATCAGAGCTATAACACAAATTACGATTATTCCTACAACTGATCCCATAATTAATCCTCCTTGTTTTCGGGTTCAACAATTAGTTTTACGCCTTCAATAGAAAGCACTTTTATTTTGCTGTCTTTAAGAACCGGAGCGGATTTTGAAATTGCAGTCCAGATCTCTCCCATTACCTTGACCTGACCGACGTCATCAACAGATTTGATGTCTGCTACCACAATACCGGTTTTGCCGATCAGCCTGTCGGCGTTTGTGTTGACAATGTCCTTTTTCTTTTTCAGCTTTTTTACAAGCGGTCTTGTAACTATCAAAGCCACCGCCGAAAAAACCAAAAAAACGACGATCTGGATAAAAATATTCGGAGTGAATATTGTTGTGACAGCCGCCGCGACCGCGCCGACAACAAACCAAATAGACACCAGCTGGGTCGTTGCCGCCTCGCAAATAGCCATCAACACGGCAAAGCCGATCCAAATAAACGGCATATATTTTTCCATATCACCGCTCCTTTCATATTTAACTGAATAAATAATACCACATTGTGTAATTACAGTCAATTATATTTCTAATAACGCTACACTTTTTTAATATTATATGATATAATAAATCAAATATTTAGTTTGAAGGTGATTTATATGTTATTTAATACCTTTGATGAGGGTATCGCCCCGGGCGGTCTCAGAAGTAAACACGAGATAAAAACACTGATTTGCTATATTTATTATTCTGTTAAAGAAAATTTGAGCAGAGATTTGATTATAGAAGCGATAAGAGAAGACGAGCTTGCTAACTTTTTTGAGGTCAGCGCGGCTTTTGATGAGCTTGTAGCAGACAAAAATCTTATTGAGAGCGAAGCCGATGACGGTGTTGTGACATATTATTTAAGCGATAACGGCAGGATGATAGCGGAACAGCTCGACTCTACCCTCGCCTATTCGGTCAAGGACAAAGCTCTTAAATGCGCTATCAAACTGCTTGCTGACAGAAAAATCGCAAGAGAGAACTTTGTTGACATTGAAAAAACCGAAAACGGATTCAATGTTAAATGCACGGTTTCGGGCGGAGATGTTGACCTTTTGAGCTTTACGCTTTACGCTCCCGATATCGATCAAGCTGAGATAATAAAACAAAGCTTTTTGAGCTATCCTTCGACTGTTTACAAAACAATGCTCGCGTTGATGACAAAGGATATCGACAACGTCGGCGGCGCACTTGAAGAGGTTTACGGTATTAATTGACTTTTACAACAGAAAAGGCTATGGTGATTATTATGTTCATCACCATAGCCTTTTAATATTTATAGGGTGTTATTCTCCCGAATAGTCCGACCAGTTCCCCGCTGAGTACCTGCGCTTGGATTTCATTGCGCCGGGATCGGCTTTGGGCGCTACCGATGTATCGATCTTGTACACCTTGCCTATCAAGTCGCTGCTATAAGTTAAATCAGTAGTCTGATACGCGTCCTTGCCCTCGGCGACCTCCTTATCGGTTACGCCGGAATCAAAAATAATACCTGTCACTCCTAATGGTGCTATGACTCGATAAATATCGGTATCTCCTATACGTTCCATCTCAAATCCCGGCCACTCGGCATAATAATCGATTTCCTTAGTTATGCTGTTTACAGACATTTCGCCCCACCAATAAGCGTAGACCTTGTCCCACTTGGTCGCGCTGTTGTCATAATACACATAACCGGGCTTGTCTTTTGACTTATCAAGCTCCATTTCTTTGAGATATTCCTCATACGGGTCGGTTTTATCCTTGTATTGAACGGGAACGCCAAACTCAAGAGCGGTAACGTTCTGTGTGAATGCTGCCTCTAAAAACTCGGGATAGATATTTCTCCAATACTGGATAAAATGCTCGCCCTTTTCGTACTTGTTGAAAACCAGCTTTTCCTTAGGATAGCCGTTTTCAATCAAATAGTTGTTCATTTTTTCCATGGATTCACCGTTATCGGATGCGTAACCGCCGGCATAAAAATATAAAAACGGCGCGTTTTCCATATCGAGCTTATCGCTGAGGAAGTTTTCCCATTCTTTATCGGCGTACATACCGAAGGTCGCCGACAAAGCTCCGCCTGCGCTGAATTTATCGGGATGCGCCAATACAGTATAGAAGGTTTCCAGTCCGCCCAATGAGCTGCCCGCAAGAGATGTGTGGGCTGCGTCAGTGTAAACATTGTAGGTTTCATTGATATAGGGCATAATGGTATCACAGATAAAATCTGCAAAGGCGCTTCCGCGCTTAAGGCTGACATCCTCCTCCTTGATTTTAGAGGCCTTACCCTCCATATTTATGCTTCCCAAATCGGGAATCAGCTCGTCGTTTCTGTATGGGCTTCCGTTATCAATTGCAACGATGATCGCTTTATTGCCCGTAGCTGCAATCATACTATCCACGCTTTCGCTGACATTCCAGCACATATAGTCGTTATCCATTCCTTTTTCTTTGCCGGTCGTCAGGACGCTCTGACCGTCAAACATATAGATAACGGAATACTTTTCCTCTGCTTTTTCATCATAATCCGCAGGCTTCCAAATGTAAACGTTTTTATCTCTTCCGTCAAACCTAAAGACCTTTGTATCAAACTTAGAGTCATAGACAGGCTCGGTACCCGCTACATACGGAAGAAGCTCGTCGTTTTCCAAGTTCCAGCCGCTGATAAAGTTGTTGAACGCAACGTCCATACTTGTTTTGCTTCCGTAGCTCAGATGCACCATATTGTATTTTGTGACATCCGCATCACAGCAGTAAATGGAAGTTTTATCATCCCCGCCGCTTTTTTTCATTTTGACATCCTCTGTCTTTTCGTTGGAGGTATTCATAAAGGTCGCCGTTATTTCACCTGTCTCTTTTGGGGCTCTGATATTCAGCGTATGTATCTTTTTAACCTCTGCATTCACAGATCCGGTTTCGCTTGATGCGGAATCCGCGGTGGCATTTGATTCTCCTCCGACGCACGAGCATGACGAAAACAGCATCGTCATCAAAACTGCGCTCAATATAAATGCTAATGATCTTTTCACGGTATCTCTCCCTTAATTTTTATTTTGTACTTATATAATAAAACAGTCGCCCGATTAATATCAAGCAACTGTTTATGTAAATATTCAATAAAGCAGAGAACAATTAAACCGACGGTTTAAAGAATCGGCTTTTTTCTACTTATGATCTCGAAAATCGGAAAAGACTCTTTTCCGGCTTCATTTATAAGAATAAATTTATTATGAGCATCAGCGCAACGCCCGGCACTCCGCCGATAACGCTTATAAGTATTGACAATAGGCTGATTGGTATGTATACGCCTGTAAAGCAGGAGCAGAGATCAACAATGATCAATGCAAGAGCTCCGATCATCATAGAAATCAGCGCACGTTTTACAGGGTGCTTTTTTCTTGATAAATAATGCAGCACGGCAAAAACAAATAAACATCCCAAAAGTATCGCTGCAATTCCCCACAAAGGCATATAAACATCTCCGAGCAAAAAAATAGACTGCCGATACCGACAGTCTATAATATGCTTTTAGAATGTAATATATGCTAATTACAGAAGTTTAAAATACGAAAGAATATTAAGCGCTATAACAAACAGAACAAATACAGCCGCAAAAACCTTTGTCCAGCGTGAAAGAAACGCGTCGATCGAGCGAGCCTTGTTCTTAGAGAAATATGAATCAGCCGCACCTGTTACAACGCCGATACCCTGCTGATTACCTTCCTGCAAAATAATAACAACAATAATAGCAATCGATACTATAGCGAGTACCACTCCAAGAGCGATACCTAACGCATTGATTTGATTTTCCATATATATCGTCCTTTCAAATTACGGAAATCCGTATAAGATTTATTATTCAACTTATACATATTAACATAAGAGAATAAATTTTTCAAGAGATTTTTTAAATTTTTTTAATTTTATTGTATTAAATAAGCGAAAGCTGTTCGTCGGCCTTATCTTCATTTGACGGCAACGCGCCCAACGCGGGAAGCGAGCGCGTGCGGTAGCGCTGAGGCTTTGCGAACATTCCCTCTTTGTAATCTGTTATTTCGTATAAAGTGTGACCTTTTTTGAGCTTCATTACCGCTACGCCCTGAGTTGAACGCGTTGTTTTCAGCGCAAGCGCACCTGTGTGAACAAGCAGCATCCTGCCCGACGAAGCCCTTAACAGCACCTCTTTATCCTCGTCAATGAACTTGGCGGAGGCGAGCTTTGACTTGTCGGAATAGGCGTTTGTGAGCTTTTTGCGGTTTGTCTTTGTGGCGTAGACCTCAAGCGGGACTTTGGCAAGCTTGCCGTTTTCAAAGCCAAAGAGCATTATGCCCTTGTAATCCTTGGTAGCTACCATATAGACGGCGTTTTCGCCCTCGTCCATACCGAGCTTGGCGGCGACATATTCGCCGAACGCGCTCGCCTTGGTGTCGCCGAAGTCGTTTGCCTTTGCCTTGTATACCTGTGATTTATCGCTGAAGAAGAGCAGATCGCAGTCGTTTGAGAACTCGAGCTCCTGCGTTATTTCGTCGCCTTCTTTTAGCTTTTGAACATTGCTCATTCTTAGCGACTTAGGAGTTATCTTCTTAAAATAACCCTCTTTTGTGAAGAAGAATGTGCAGGCGTAATCGGGCACGCTCTCCTTTTCTTCCTCATAAACGGCAGTGTCCTCGTAGATAATCAGGCTTTTTCTGGGCTGACCGTATTTTTCGGCAACTGCCTTGAGCTCTTTAACAATAATAGTTTTAACTCTCGCCTTGCTTTTGAGAATATCATCAAGCTCTGCAATCTCTTTTTCGAGGTTTTCTATGTCTTGAGTGCGCTTTAGGATATACTCTCGGTTGAGATGTCTGAGCTTGATTTCAGCAACGTATTCCGCCTGGGTCTTGTCGATACCGAAGCCGATCATCAGGTTCGGTACGACCTCGATCTCCTCATCGGTCTCTCGGACGATTTTTATCGCCTTGTCGATATCGAGCAGTATCTTTTCAAGTCCTTTTAATAAATGGAGTTTTTCAGCCTTTTTGCTGCGGTCATAATATGTCCTGCGCTTTACACATTCTATCCTGAACGCGATCCATTCCTCGAGCAAAGCCTTTACGCCGAGCACCATTGGTACTCCGCCGATAAGAACATTAAAGTTGCAGGCGTAGCTGTCCTCAAGCGTTGTGAGCTTGAACAGCTTTGCCATAAGCTTATCGGGGTCGGTACCGCGCTTTAGGTCGATAGTGATTTTGAGACCGTCGATACCTGTTTCATCGCGGATATCGGAGATTTCCTTTGCCCTGCCCTGCTTTACAAGGTCGATTATCTTCTCGATAATGACCTCGCAGGTCGTGGTACTGGGGATCGCGAGGATATCGATGCAGTTTGCGGATTTATCGTATTCATATCTCGCGCGAAGCTTTATGCTGCCTCTGCCCGTCTCATAAACACGGTCTATGACCGCCTCGTCATATATGATCTGACAGCCGCCGATAAAATCGGGAGCCGGCAGGGTCGATTTTATGTCGTGCTTTGAGTCGCGGATAAGCGCGGCGGTGGTCTCGCAGATCTCCTTTAGGTTAAAGGAGCAGATATTTGACGCCATACCGACGGCGATACCCGTGTTCGCGTTTACAAGAACAGACGGAAAAACAGTCGGCAATAGCGATGGTTCCTTCATTGTGTTGTCGTAGTTGTCTACAAAATCAACGGTGTCCTTGTCGATATCTCTGAACAGCTCGTGACAGATAGGAGCGAGTTTAGCCTCTGTA
Source organism: uncultured Ruminococcus sp. (assembly GCA_902798605.1). The sequence continues at coordinate 10,576 of CADBXH010000069.1, forward strand.
TAACGCGAGGCAGCCCACGCCATATCGCGGCTGTAGAACTTACCGAAGTTGCCCTTTGAGTCGATATATGGGTGTAAAAGCGCCTCGTAACCGCGGGAAAGACGAACCATTGTATCGTAAATCGCGGAATCGCCGTGCGGGTTTAATTTCATTGTCGCGCCGACTATGTTTGCCGACTTTGTACGCGAGCCTGTGAGCAGCCCCATCTTGTACATTGTGTAGAGCAGCTTGCGATGAGAAGGCTTAAAGCCGTCGATCTCGGGGATAGCTCGCGACATAATAACGCTCATCGCGTAGGGCATATAGTTTTCACGGATAGTGGAAACTATGGGCTGCTCGACAACATCACCCGCGCCGTTTATTACGCCGTGAGTTTTTTCGGGTTGAGATTTTTTTGTGCTTTTCTTTCTCGGTGCCATATTTCCACCTCCTTAACTAACGTCGAGATTATCAATATATTCGCTGCCGTGCTCGACGATATAATCCTTTCGACCCTGAAGATTGTCGCCCAAAAGGATGTCAAAAATCTTCGCGGTCTGCTCCGCGTCGTCCGGCATAACCTTGATAAGACGGCGGGTATTGGGATTCATTGTAGTCAGATTCATCATATCGGGTTCGTTTTCACCGAGACCCTTGCTTCGCTGAACAGTGAATTTATCATTGCCGATTTTTTCGATAAACTCGTCCTTTTCGGACTCGTCATATGCAAAATATACGTCGTTTTTCGATGTTATCTCATAAAGCGGAGACTCGGCGATAAACACCTTGCCCTCCTCAATAAGAGTCGGAGTAAGGCGGTAAAGCATCGTGAGCAGAAGCGTGCGGATCTGGAAACCGTCGACATCTGCATCGGTACAGAGAATGACCTTATTCCAGCGCAGTGCGTCCATATCAAAGGTTGCGAGATTTTTGTTTGCTTTTGACTTGACCTCTACTCCGCAACCGAGAACCTTTAACAGATCAGTGATGATCTCGCTCTTGAAAATCTTGTCGTAGTCAGCTTTAAGGCAGTTGAGTATCTTGCCCCTGATGGGCATTATCGCCTGAAAATCCGGATTTCTCGCCTGTTTACAGGCGCCGAGCGCGGAGTCGCCCTCTACGATGAAGAGCTCGCGCTGATCGATATCCTTACTGCGGCAGTCTACGAACTTTGCCACTCGGTTTGTTATGTCGAGATTGCCGGAAAG
>CADBXH010000070.1 GCA_902798605.1 uncultured Ruminococcus sp.
GCTGTGGGGCAAAATCATTATCTCGAGTATCGAGGACAACGTCAACAGGCTCATAAATCTGCTCAAAAGCGCGGAAAAATCGCTTGAGACCGAGCTCGAGCTTGCCGAAAAATTCCTCGACCCCGTAAGGGAAGACAAAAGCTGGCTCGAAAAACTGCTCGTTGTTTTGCAAGAGGACAACTGGGACGGGCTGATAGATTACATAAACGGCTTTTCTCCAAAGAAAAACATCCGCGCGCCAAAGGGGTACACCGACCATCCGGTAAAGGTATCGGTCGCAAAAAAGCGCGACACGGTCAAAAAAGAGATAACTAAGCTCATAACATCCTACAATTACACCGAGCTTCAGGCGGACAATGAGCTTGCCGAGGTCAAGGTGATCCTCAGCGTGCTGTTTGACATCGTAAAGGATTATCTTAAAAACTTTGAAAAACTCAAAAACGATAAAAACATACTTTCGTTCTCCGACGTAGAGCAGCTCGCGGTCAAGCTGTTAGCGGAATACGATTCTGATTCAGGCTGGAAAAAAACCGCCTGCGCCGAAGAGATCTCCGCACGCTTTGACGCGGTCATAGTCGATGAGTATCAGGATGTGAACGATGTTCAGGAGCTGATTTTTAACTGCGTATCAAACGGAGATAACCTGTTCACCGTCGGCGACGTAAAGCAGAGCATCTACAGCTTCCGCCAGGCACGGCCGCAGATCTTTATAAAAAGACGCGGCAGCTACAACCGTTTTGACAGGGAAAACCCCGATTATCCCGCAACTATAATTCTTGACAAGAATTTTAGAAGCCGCTCTCAAGTCTGCGATACGGTCAATTTCATCTTTAAGCACCTTATGTCAAAGCGCGCCGCTCAGATGGACTACACAAAGGACGAGTACCTTTATGTCGGCGCAAAAAATTATGACGAGGGCGAAAACTGTGAGACCGAGGTCGTGCTGATAGATAAATCTCATTTTCCCGACGACTTGTCAAAGGCTGATCTTGAAGCCCGATATATCGCGGAAAAAATCCATCAAATGAGAAGTGAAGGCTTTATGGTGACGGAAAAGGACGGCACAAAAAGAAAAGCCACCTTCGGCGACTTCGCGGTTCTTCTCAGGAACACCAGCTCGGGCGGCGCGTTCTCTTCAAACGAGGACGGCAAGCGCAAGGGCGCTACCGAGTTTGTAAAGAACCTAAACAGCTTTGGCGTGCCCGCGTTTTGCGAGGACACCGACAGCTTTTTTGACGCGACAGAGATAAAGCTTCTGCTCAACTTTTTGCGCGTGATAGATAACCCCTCGCTCGATATTCCGCTGCTCTCGGTGATCTGCAGCCCGATCTACGGCTTTACCCCCGACGAGCTCGCGCATATCAGGGCGCGCGAGCGCTATATAAGTTTGTACTCATCCCTCTGCCAAAACAGAGAGGACAGCGGCAAAATCGAGGGCTTCCTTGCCGAGCTAAAGCGATTAAGGCAGTATTCGTCCGTGTGTACGGTCGACGAGCTTATCGGAAGATTGCTCGATACCACTGCGCTCGGCGCGATAACCGCCGCGGTCAAGGGCGTTCAGTCGGCGCAGAAGAATATTAACCTCCTGCGCGTTTACGCCCGTGATTTTGAAAAGCACGGCTATAAATCGCTCTCGGACTTTATCTCTTTCATCGACAAGATGATCGAGACCGACAGCAAGCTCAGTGCCGCCTCAAACGCCGACAGCTCAAACGTCAACGGCGTCAGGGTGCTCAGCATACACAAGTCAAAGGGTCTTGAATATCCGATTTGCTTCATCGCGGACACCGCCCATCAGTTCAATCTCAGCGATCTTAAAAAGGACGTTCTGCTCGACAGCAAAGCGGGACTCGGCGTAAAGCGCAAAATCGGCGTTTTGAGCTACAATACGCTGCCGAGATCTGCTGTAATGCTCGAGCTCGAGCGCAATCAGATCGCCGAGGAAATGCGGCTGTTTTACGTCGCGTTAACAAGGGCAAAGGAAAAGCTCTTTGTGATCGGCACGGTCGCCAATGCCGACAGATTCAAGGACTCGGTAAACTCAAAGCTCAGCGAAAACAGGGCAGAGCCCTACGCGGTCACGTCCTGCAAGTCTATGTTTGAATGGATGATGCTCGCGTCCTTGCTCAACCCCTCGGTGCGCCGGGATATACTTCCGTCGGCGGAGGCGATAAGCGCAGAGTCTTATCCCGAGTGGAAGTACACCGAGATCAAAGCCTTTGAGGACGCCGACCAAAGCGCTGAGAGCGTGATAAATGAAATCGCTGTCCAAGCGGAACAAGAGCTTACAGACGGCATAAACTACGCCGAAATACTCCGCAAAAATCTCAGCTTCAAGTACCCGAACGCGGACATTATGGACTTGCCGCAAAAGGTCACGGCCTCTCAGGTAGCCCACAGCCAAAGCGACGAGTACTTTGACAAGGTGATAAAAAAGCCGTCGTTTATCGGCAGCACAGCTGACTCCGTAGACAGGGGAACGGCGCACCACCTGTTTTTGCAGTACTGCGATTTTGAAGCCGCGAGAAAGGACATAAATGCCGAGCTTGATCGCCTTGAAAAAGCTGGCAGATTAACGCCCGAACAGGCGCAGAGCGTTGATACAAACAATCTTTCAAAGGCATTGAACGGCAGGCTTTTTGACAGAGTACTCAACGCCGAAAAGGTGTACCGCGAGGAACGCTTTACCGCAAAGATACATCCGTCCCTGCTCGACGATAAGTATAAGGATATCGACCCGCAGGTCGGCATAATAATGCAGGGCGCGGTCGACCTCGCCTTTGTTGAGGACGGCAGGCTCGTGATAGTCGACTACAAAACCGACAGGGTGCGCGACATAGAAAAGCTCAGAACGCTCTACCAAAAGCAGCTTGAGCTCTACAGCGAAGCGCTCACAAAGTCGCTCGAGTACGACGTCAGCGAGCTGATAATCTTCTCAATACACCTGAATGAATATATAGTTTTATAAAAGCAAACGCTACCAAACGCTTACGAACGTATACGGTCGTATACGTTCGCTGCCAATAAGAATAAGAAGAAGAAAAAGAAGAATAATAAGAATAAAAAAAGAGAAAGAATAAGAATAAAAGAAAGAATAAGAGAGAATAAGAAAAAGAGAAAGACAGGAGCCTTAAAACTCCTGTCTCTTTTTCTCTCTGTTACTCTATATCTTCTTTTTAAATTCCTTTATCATATTAACGCTGTACTTTTGGATATCCATAGCGTCGAGGATATCAATAACTCCGTCGTCGTTTACGTCAGCAACATACGCCTGTTTTTCGTCAAAATCAATGCTGTCTGTCGCGCGTCTTTGAACAAGCACAGAGTCGAGGATATCTATCACGCCGTCGAAATTCACATCGCCGATAAGCACAGGCTCTACAACAGGTGCTGTAGTAGGTTCTGTAGTCGGTTCCGCAGTAGGTTCCGTAGTAGGCTCCGTGATCGGTTCGGTAGTAGGATCCGGAATTGGTTCGGTGATCGGCTCTGTAGTAGGCTCTGTGATCGGTTCCGTATCAGGCTCGGTAGTCGGCTCTGTAGCGGGCTCGGGTGGAGCGGCGTTTATGTCAAAGCTGCTCAGGTTTATCATACCCCAGCCGTAGGTGTTGTCAAAGCCCTTGGCGCCCAAGTCAACGGAGTATTGCTTTAATACCTCAACGACCTGATCCTGAGTGATGTCTTTATCCCAGGTCTTTAACAGCGCGGCGGCTGCTGCAGCGTGAGGAGCCGCGAGCGAGGTTCCCGAATCGACCATCATAGCCGGCAGCCTTTTGTACGGAGCCAATACCGAAACTCCGGGCAGCGCAAAGTCAACGTCCGCGCCGGTGTTGGCGCTGTCAGCTATTTTGTCGTTTTTGTCGATAGAGGTGATGGTGATAACATTGTCCTTGTTGGCGGGGTAGCGGTAGGCTGTGTCGCCGCTTTGGTTGCCCGCGGCTACTACAACAACAAGCCCGTTGCTCACAGCGTCGGCGATCGCGTCGTCAAGGACGGTGATCTTCCTGTTCGGATCCTCCGAGCTAAGGCTCAGATTGATAACGTCAGCGTTGTGCTCTATGGCATAGTATATCGCTTTTTTGACGTTGTTCATATTGCCTCTGCCCGAGGCGTCGTTGACCTTGAGCGGCAATACCTTTACATTTGAGGACGTGCAGTCGGCGATGATACCGCTGACCATAGTGCCGTGGTACTGATCGTCGTTAAAATCCGTGCTGTTGTTTATAAAATTGTAGCCGTCGTTTGTATATCGGTTTTTAACATACTTGTTGCTTGTGTTGATGCCGGAGTCGATGACAGCAACCTTGACCTCGGGGAGATTCCCTTTTTGCTCAAACTTCTTTTGCAAAACGTCAAGCCCCATATGCTTAACGCCCAGCTCATATATCCGAGCGCGTAGTTGTTGAGCGATTCGGTGACAAAAACAACGTTGTCGCGGTTATAGCTCTCAGCGACAGGGACGCAGATCAAAACAGCCGCCAATAAAACAGTCGCTAATAATACTTTTAGTTTCAAGTAAACACCTTATTTCTTTTTGAATTCCGTGATGATCTCCACCGCGTACTTTTGGATATCGACAGCGTCGAGGATATCGACCTTGCCGTCGTCGTTTACGTCGGCAACATAAAGCTGGCGCTCGTCTAAATCGGTTTTTTCGTCGGCGTATTTTTGAATAAAGGTCGCGTCGATGATATCAACATTTCCGTCGGAGTTTACGTCGCCAATCAAGAGGGGAACGGTGCAGGCTTCGCCTTCTTCGTTATAGACGATATCCACCTTGCCCTCGTTGTTGTTCACAAAATTATCGAGAGTACCTCTGCCGGGGAGTCCTACCGTAAAGGCAGGGTTAGTCGCGTAGGAATTCTCGCAGATACCTATGCGGGCGTTTTTATCAAGCTCTCCGGTGATATTTACGGTGCCTATGGAATCGTTGCTGATAAACAAGTCGTTATCCCTGCCGTAGGCTGTGTTGCCTGTAATAACGGGCGAGCCGCTGATGTTGATTACCGTGTCCTTGCCGGTATAGTAAATACCGCCGCCGTTGCCGGTTCTTGAGTAGTTTCCGGTGATAGTACCGCCGGTGATGTTGAGCGTACCTGTCAGGTAGATCGCTCCGCCGTTTTTGCCCGCAGCGACTACCGAGTTGCCGGTGATGGTACCGCCCTCGATTGTCAGCGTGCCGCCGTTGTTGGCGATAGCGCCGCCGCCGTTGTTGCTGTGGCCGCCGGTGATAACGCCTGTTTGGGCTTTGGAGCTGTCGTAAATTGTCAGGTTGCCGTTGTTGGTGATGACTCTGCCGAAATTCCTCGCTTCTTTATCAGCCAGACCGCGGTCGAGCTTATAGCCGTTGAGATCAAGGTATATCTCCTTACCCGCGGGGATGGTGAGCGCCTCGTCGTCGTCCTCAGCCGTGCAGTCGCCGAACAATCTTATAACGCCGCTGTCGTTGTCGTTGTCGATCTGGCTTTGCAGATATTTCCACGAGTAGAAATATTCCTCTCTGACCTTCATATCGCAGATAGCGTGGATCAGATCGGTAGTATATTTGTCAAGAGTGCCTTGATTGCTTGTTGAGGGATCCTGCTCAGCTTCGTAGAGTGAGTATACGCACCAAAACAGGGCGTCGCGAAGGTCGCTGTAGCTTTCGTTTGTATACTTGCCGGTTTTTTTCTGGATATTTTCGATCCTGCCGCCTTCCGCTATCCATTTTTTTATGTTAGTGGTGTCAAAGGCGGCGGTTTTCAGGTACAGAGCGGGGGGAACCGAACCGGAGGTAGCATTTTTCTTTACAGGCGCGTACCTTACGGCATCAAAATTTCCTCCGGCGCTGTAGATATTATCCTTGTTGTACTCGGGAGCGGCTTTATCAAGCTCGTAGTAAGAGCATCCCAGCTTTGCAAATTCAATTCCGGTCACTTTTTTTCCGTAATAACAAAAAGCGCTACTTTCCCAACCGCCCGCATCGGTGCCCAAAGTTTTTGAATCTACCGCGATCACACCGGCGGAGTCGTTACCGTCCGTGTCGGCGTTGAAGCCGTAGTCGGTAAGGTAGGTTCTGACTGTTTTGTCGGGATGCGTCCTGATGATATGATCAACAAAGTATTTTCTTGATTCGTCGCTCAAGCCTGTGCTGTTTAAGCTCTGTTGAAGCGTCGGAAGAAGACTTGTCTGAGCCGGATATTGCTTATCGCCGAGCATACAGGTATTGTACCAGCTGTTTACAAAGAGGATCGTGTCAGAATTGCTGAGGTCAGCGTCTTTGCCTGCCTTCTTTTTATGTACTTCAAGAGCCTCGTTGTAAAAATCACGCTTGCAGAGCTCGGGGCTTAAAATACGGGTGGTCATAGCCGAGGTCGGATCGCTGCGGTCGTAATAATCATAGGGATGTACGGTCGCGCGTGTTGTTTCGCACAGCTCGTAGATGTCAATGAGGGACTGAACGTACTCGATCTCCTTTAAATGGCAGAGCTGGGCTTCTTTTTCTTTCTTCTCGGCTTCAACTATTTTGCTGTTGTCGCCGAGCTCCTCGGCTTGTGCTCTGAGCTTCTGAGCCTGCTTGCGGAGCAAAAGCTCGTTTGTCTGTAAGCAGACAAGAACTTTTGGTACAGCCGCCATATAGGTGGCGTAAACCTTGCCGGCAAACTCGTTGTCGTACCTGTCCAGTACCTCCTGACCGAGCAAAGCGTCGTCCTTATAATACTCGATAGCCGCCTCGTAGATGTTCTTGGTATTGAACACCGCTTTTTGACCCAAAAGGTAGTTTTTGTAGGCGTCGAGGTCGTAGATAACTGTTCCGTTGGTGTTCCAGTCTGTGCTGCTGCCGACTAAGCTGCTCAACAGCTCAGCCTTGGCTTCATCTGAAAGGCTGTCGTCCTTGATATAGCTTGAAACCTGCGCGCTGAAGTTGGTCGCGCTGCCGTAGGCAAAGCGCTGCTCGACCTTTTCATAAGCGGAGTCAAAGCCCTCAAGCTTGAAAGCGAGCATAATAAAGTCCTTGAGCTCGCGCTCCATTTGGTCTACCTGAAGCGAAAGGTTGTCGAGCTTGCCGACGATCTCCGTCCTCATTTCCTGAAGGTAATCCATCAGCACTTCCTCATAGCTCGGGCCGTCGTCGAGCATACTGAAAATAAAGCCGATGACCGCTACGCCGCCGTTGACAGCTCCGGATACCGATTCGCCGCCTGCCCATGAAAAGCCTACGCCGATATCCATAAGACCTTCCATGACGGTCGGCATCTCGCCGACGGGCTCTTCTTCGTCAACGACTGCCGCCTGTACTCCGGTCAAAGCCATTGAAAACAGTAAAATCAAGGATAAAAGTAACGCGAGTGCTCTGCTGAATATTTTTGATTTTTTCAATTAAATCATTCCTTTGTGTTTGGTATTTGCAAAAATTTATTTTTTCTTGAATTCCGTGATGATCTCCGCGGCGTATTTCTGAATATCTATAGCGTCGAGGATATCTACCTTGTTGTCGTCGTTGACGTCGCCCACATAAAGCTGGCGCTCGTCTAAATCGGTTTTTTCGGCAGCGTATTTTTGAACTAAAGCGGCGTCGAGCACGTCGACCTCGCCGTCGCCGTTAACGTCGCCGATCTTGCCGTAGTCCTCGCCTCTGTCATAGATGACCGCTACGGTGTTAGCCTTGACCGTACCTGTGATCTTGCCGTTTGCAACGGTGTAGTTTCTGCCGTAAGCCTCGTCGGTGTACTCGCCGTCGGGGAGCTTTGTGGCGGTATCAACGTCAAAGTCAGTGTCGGTAAAGTTGATGATAACAACGCCCTTGCTGCCGCGCTGAATGTAGATGTGAGCATAGTTGCGGTCGATTCCGCCGGCGGTGCAGTCCTCGCCGATCATAGCGTTTCTAAAGTGGTTGACCGCCGCGACCTCGGGGTGGTAGTAGTTTCCGTTGCCGTCGGGGCCGATCCTGTTGTCGCCCCACATATTATTTGCGCTGCTGTTCTTGGGGCGGGCAAAGAACAGGGGAGTGGTGTCGCCCTTTGAAGCGATGATCGCCCAGCCTATTCTTACCTCGTCGTCGTTGATTTGGGAGTAGCTGCCGTCGTTGCAGTAGTTGTCGTGGCTCTCTACCCAAGTGACGAGCTTGCTCGGATCAACGCCTGTCGCGGAATAGTTTGTAATATATTTTGAGTACATCTTGTGTGATGACAGTCCCGAGCGTAGGTTTTCGCCGTATTTGGAAGCGGTAACGCTCATAAGCTGAGAGTACTCGGCGATCTTGTCGGAGTTGTCGCCCTGCAAGATCTCGCCGTACTGGAACTCAGCGTCGTTGTCGAGCACGTTCGTCCAGAAATCGCTTTTGAAATCGTGATCGTCCTCAACGGGCTCGTCGGGAAGCTCAATATGCTTTGCCGCGTCGTAGCGGAAGCCGTCCGCGCCCGCGTCAAGGCAGTCCTGAAGATAATCGCTTATCATATTTTGGATAGTCGGGTTTGCGGTGTTGAGATCCCAAAGACCCGAGAGCTTGCCCTGGGTCACTTGATACCTCTTGTTCCAGCTAATGATCTCAAGAGTGGGGTGGAAGGCGTTGGGGATGTTTTTGATTTCGGGAGATATTAAGTTGTAATCACCCGTGCAGTGGTTTGCCACAACGTCAACAACTACCTTGATACCGTACTTGTCGGCTTCCTCGCACATATCCCTGAACTCGTCAAGCGTGCCGAGCTGATAGTTGCCTATCGTGTAAAGAGTGGGCTGGTAGTGATAATACCATTTGCCTCTGCCGTAAAGCTGCATTCCTCCGCCTTCGCCGACCTTGCACTGGTTGATGGGCGAGGTCTGAACGGAAGTAAAGCCCGCCTCGGCAATGTTGGGGAGCTGTTCCTTGATGGTGTTGAACGACCAGCACCAGCAGTGTAAAATAGCGCCGTCATGGATGTTGGGCGAGAGGTGATAATCCTTCGCGCTTACCGCGCTGTCTGTGGTGTCTGCCGCAGTAACAGAGAAAAAGCTGAAAGCGGAAACGATCATCAAAACAGCGAGTATGACCGAAAGGGATTTTTTGAATTTGGATTTCATATTTATTCCTCCTTATCTCAGTATAATATACCACCTTAATTATAGCATACTTTGCACGGTTTTTTGCAACAAAGATTTATAATAATATTTGGCTATAATGCACAAGTCTCAGCCTTTCGGTTTTCAGTAAAAAAATCAGAGCCGCCGGCGTTTTTGCCGGCGGCTCGATTTGAGTTTTATTAAACTTTAATATCCACGCTTATTTAAGGCTGTTCTGGATAGCAACAGCAACAGCAACGGTAGCGCCTACCATCGGGTTGTTGCCCATGCCGAGGAAGCCCATCATTTCAACGTGAGCGGGTACGGAAGATGAACCGGCGAACTGAGCGTCGGAGTGCATTCTTCCCATTGTGTCTGTCATACCGTAAGAAGCGGGGCCTGCCGCCATATTATCGGGATGCAGTGTACGTCCTGTGCCGCCGCCCGAAGCAACGGAGAAGTACTTCTTGCCCTGCTCAATGCACTCTTTCTTGTAAGTGCCGGCAACGGGATGCTGGAAGCGGGTCGGGTTGGTCGAGTTACCTGTGATAGAAACGTCAACGCCCTCG
>CADBXH010000071.1 GCA_902798605.1 uncultured Ruminococcus sp.
CTCAGACCCGTCTCAAAATTACAGAAGATAATGTTCCCGGTCATCGTTGTTATCGTGATCGCGATCTTCCTGCCCGACGCCGCTCCGCTTGTCGGAATGCTTATGCTCGGCAACCTGTTCAAGGAGTCGGGAGTGGTCGACCGTATCGCAAAGGCGGCGCAGAACGAGCTTATGAACATCATCACGATCTTCCTCGGACTCACCGTTGGCGCCACCGCCTCGGGCACGAATTTCCTTAAATTTGACACTATCAAGATTATCGTGCTCGGACTTATCGCGTTCTGTATGGGCACGGCGTTCGGTATTCTGTTCGGCAAGATAATGTACAAGGTAACGGGCGGCAAGATAAATCCGCTGATTGGCTCGGCGGGCGTTTCGGCTGTACCGATGGCGGCGAGAGTTTCGCAGAAGGTAGGCCAGCAGGAGAACCCCGGCAACTTCCTGCTTATGCACGCTATGGGTCCGAACGTAGCCGGAGTTATCGGCTCTGCCGTAGCAGCGGGCGTTTTGCTCAACGTTGTAGGTTAAATAGTAATTAAGTAAAGGGAAGTTTAGGCTTCCTTTTATTTTTTTGTTGACTTTATTGTTATAATTCTATAAAAGAATAAAAACAGCAAGTTCATATACTATAATAGCTATTGAATGTTATAATCGCTATACATATGTAACATAAAGGAGATCAAAAATGCCCGGAAACATTACGATTCAAAAAATACTCGATATCCTTTTGCACAGGATCGCGTTTATTATCGCTGCGGCTGTTATAATGGGTTTGCTGTTCTTTTTGTATTCAAGCATAATAGTCAAGCCGATGTACAGCACTTCCGCGATGATATTTGTTCAGAACTACGATAAGGCAAAGGTATCCGATCAGGATTCAACAAAGCCGACCGACGCTCAAAACGGCAACGGCACAAACAATAACTCGAGCAACAACGCCCAGGCGAAAAAGATATTCAGCTCGGATATCAGCGGTTCAAACTCACTCGCAGGTATCTGCGTTACGCTTTTCCAGAACTCCGATGATATCACCGCGCTTTATGACGGTTGCTCGGTGACTATGGAAGTAAACGAGGAAACGTTTTACATAACGATAACCGTAAACGGCAACGACCCGCAGAAATGCGCGAATGTCGCCAATCAGATCAGCGAGAAGTGCATCGAGGTTTATTCCAAGCACTTTGATTACGGTCAGATAGGCATTATCAGAACGGCAAAGGAACCGGGTTCACCGATTTCTCCCGACAAGATGAGGAGCGCGCTCATAGGCGCCGCCATCGGTTTGATCCTCGCTTGCGTAATCTCGATCCTCCTTGAGCTTATCGACACAACGATCAAGCCCGACGAAGATCTTTCTGAGATCTATAAGGTTCCGGTATTTGCCGAGATCCCGGACTTTGAAAGTTAGGGGGGTGACGGAAATTGAAAATCAAGCTTGGTAAGAAAAACAAGAACAGCAACGCTGAAATGCGCACGGAGACGATCTCCGACAAGAGCAAATTCGCTATCGTAGAGTCGTACAAGGCGGCGAGATCGAACATTATGTTCTCGCTTTCCGCTGATGATGACAAGCTTTTTGCCGTGACCAGCTACTCAAAGGGCGAGGGAAAAAGTACGGTTTCCGCCAACTTAGCCATCTCGTTTTCAAAGATGGAAAAGCGCGTTTTGCTCATTGACTGCGATCTTCGCCGTCCGAACATCCACAATGTTTTCAAGTTAGAGAACAAGGCGGGTCTTTCAAATATCATAGGCAAGATGGTCGATTATGAGGATGTTGTCCACAGGAATGTGCTCCCGAATCTCGACATCCTTCCCTCGGGCACGATCCCCCCGAACCCCTCGGAGCTTCTCTGCTCGGCAAGGTTCACCGAGTTGGTAAAAAAGCTGCATGAGGATTACGACTACATCATCTTTGACACTCCGCCCATCGGCGTTGTCACCGACGCTTTGCTGCTCAAGGATCTGGTCGCAGGCTTCGTAGTTGTTTTGCGCGAGCGCTCGACTACCCACGGCGACGTCCAGAATATACTCGACAGTATGAAGCTTGCCGACGCTAAGATATTGGGATTTGTAAAGGTCGGATGTATCACCGGCAGAAAGCGCGGCCGCAAGAACTATTACTATTATCAGTATTATTGATACAGAAATATTTCAAAAAAATGCAACAGACTCACCAAGCTTTTGCAGGGTGAGCCTGTTTTCTTTTGCGATTTTCCCGATTTTTGCAGGATATTAAAAAAAGACTTGCATTTTGGAGGGTTGTGTATTAAAATAATTACGGTAAAAAACGATTATAATTCTAAAGGGGAATAATTATGGATTACTTGAACAGCAGCGCTCAGGAGCTCGAGCGCGAGTATCAGGCGCTGAAGAAAAAATACGAGGAAGTAAAATCAAAGGGACTCAACCTCAATATGGCGAGGGGAAAGCCCGGCAAGGAGCAGCTTGACATATCCAACGGAATGTTGAGCGTGCTCGATGAAAACACCGATTTTGTCGGCAAGGACGGTATGGATATCCGCAACTACGGTATCCTTGACGGCATTACAGAGTGCCGCGAGCTTTTTGCTCAGATACTCAAAGTTGAAGCAAAAAACGTTATGGTAGGCGGCAGCTCGAGCCTCAATATGATGTTTGACACAATCACCCATATGATGCTCAATCCCGTTGCCGAGGGCTGCAAGCCTTGGTGCGAGGTAAAGGACAGAAAGTTCCTTTGTCCTGCTCCCGGTTACGACCGCCACTTCGGCATCACAAAGTACTACGGCTTTGAGATGATCCCTGTTCCCATGACAGAGGACGGTCCCGATATGGACGTTGTTGAGGAGCTTGTAAAGAACGACGACAGCATCAAAGGCATCTGGTGCGTTCCCAAATACTCAAATCCGCAGGGCATCACCTACAGCGACGAGACTGTAAGGCGTTTTGCGAGTTTAAAACCCGCCGCAAAGGATTTCAGGATAATCTGGGACAACGCTTACTGCGTTCACGATATAAACGACACGCCCGATACCCTGCTCAATATTTTTGACGAGTGCGCAAAGCAGGGCAGCGAGGATATGGTGCTCGAGTTCTGCTCGACCTCAAAGATCACCTTCCCGGGCGCGGGAGTAGCGGCGATGGCGGCTTCCGACAACAACATAAAGATTTTTAAGGAGCGCTATAACTACGAGATCATCAGCTACGACAAGGTCAATATGCTGCGCCACGTAAAGTTCTTCGGCGATTACAACGGCGTTATGGAGCATATGCAAAAGCACAAGGCTATTCTTCAGCCAAAGTTTGAGATCGTGCTCAGCACCCTCAAAAACGAGCTTGAACCCGTTGGAATAGGCGAGTGGACTAACCCCAACGGCGGTTACTTTGTAAGCATAGACGTGCTTGACGGCACCGCCAAGCGCGTGGTACAGCTCTGCAAGGACGCGGGCGTCGTACTCACGGGCGCGGGCGCTACATATCCGTTAGGTCTTGACCCCAAGGATTCAAACATCAGGATCGCTCCGACCTTCCCGCCGAACAGCGAGCTCAAGGTCGCGATAGACGTGTTCTGCACCTGCGTAAAACTCGCCGCGTGCGAAAAGCTTTTGGAAAAGTAAATATGAATTTAATTCAGGGGCGTGCAATGTACGCTCCTGTTTCTGTAAATAAAACAATTACTATCGGCAAAAAAACGCGAGAAAATATTTCTGTTGAATTCTTGCCGATAGTGTGGTATAATAACCATAGGTGATATTTATGAAATACCTGACTGTAAAAGAAATATCGGAAAAATGGGATATTCCCGAGCGAACGGTACGAAATTACTGTTCAAGCGGCAAGATAAACGGAGCTTATCTCTCGGGCAAGATATGGCTGATTCCCGAAGATGCGGAAGATCCGAGGAGTATCGATACCGCAAAAAAGGATTTTCCTCTGCTCGAGCGAATAAAAGAGGAAAAATCCGGCGGCGCGCACGGCGGAATATACCACAAGATACAGATCGAGCTGACGTACAATTCAAATCACATCGAAGGCAGCAGGCTCACGCACGACCAGACCCGTCTGATTTTTGAGACGAGCACTATCGGTGCCGAGGGCGCTGTTAATGTCGATGACATCGTAGAAACGGCGAACCACTTTAAGTGCGTCGATATGATAATCGACAACGCCAACCGCACGCTGAATGAGAATTTTATAAAAAAACTGCACCGGACGTTAAAAAACGGAACGTCCGACAGCCGCAAGTCTTGGTTTGCGACAGGCGAGTATAAAAAACTTCCTAATGAAGTCGGCGGCAGATCAACCACCGCTCCCGAACAGGTTGATTTTGAGATAAAAAAGCTGCTATCGGAATATAATAGGAATTCTGAAAAGAGACTTGATGATCTGCTCGATTTTCACTGTCGCTTTGAGCGCATCCATCCGTTTCAGGACGGCAACGGAAGAGTCGGCAGATTGATTCTGTTCAAGGAATGTCTTAAGTATCACACCATACCGTTTATAATCGGCGATGACCTAAAGCTGTTCTACTATCGCGGGTTGAGCGAATGGAGCCGCGAGAGGGGATATCTCAGAGACACCTGCCTTACGGCACAGGACAGATTCAAGGAGTATTTAAAATACTTTAGGATAGATTTTGAAAAATAATAGTGTAAATTTTTACATCATATTCTTGTGCAAATCTTATAAAGATAAATATTTATTTATCAAATTTTTACTAATCCATTGACAATTTAGCGAAAAAATCATATAATAGCTCTGTTACGTCTGTAAGTGCGCCCTGTAACAGGGCTCATTTTTTGAGCGTTAGGCATGAAAAGAGTTCCAAAGCCGGTATTCTTCATTGTTGCTTTGCTGATACTTGCCTTTACTTACACTGCGATTTTCGGCGTGTCCTACTATGACGGCGATAATAAGATCACAGTATTAAAAGGTATCAGCGACATACGATGGGGAATCGACATCAGGGGCGGCGTAGAGGCTACATTTAAGCCCGCAAACGATTATGACGCAACTGATGAGCAGTTGGAAGCTGCAAAATCTATTATTGAGCTTCGTATGGTTTCGCAGGGTATCACAGATTATGAGCTGTACGCTGACAGAAACAGTGACAGGATCATCGTTCGTTTCCCGTGGAAATCAGATGAACAAGACTATAACGCGGTTGACGCTATCAACGAGATTTCGTCAACGGCAAAGCTTACATTCAGACCGGGTAATTCATACGAGACAACGGACGTGGGTTCCGACGGCGAGTATGTTTATAAAACGCCTACGGGCGAGACCGCCACAGAGCTGATGGACGGCACGATGGTCGATAAGGCCGAGGCGGGACTTATTCAAGACAAAGAAAAAGGCAATCAATACATCGTAAGCCTTGAGCTTACCGACGAGGGCGCAAAGAAGTTTGCGGAGATCACCCAGCAGTATCTCAACAAGACAGTGTCTATCTGGATGGACGATATTATGCTTTCGGCTCCTACCGTACAGGCTGTTATCTCTGACGGTAAGGCTCAGATTTCCGGTTCGTTCACCGCTAAGGAAGCAAACCAGCTCGCCGAGAAGATCAACGCGGGTGCTCTGCCGTTCCAGCTCGAAACAGCTAACTACGGTAACATCAGCCCGACCCTCGGTGAAAACTCACTGATCGCTATGGCGTACGCGGGCATTATCGCGTTTATCGTTATCGCGCTCATTATGCTTATTTTCTATCGTCTGCCCGGATTTGTCGCTATAATCGCGCTTTTGGGTCAGATGGGACTTTCTATCGCGGCTATCTCGGGTTACTTCTTGGCTATCCCGTCATTCACAATGACCTTGCCCGGTATCGCGGGTCTGATACTATCTATTGGTATGGGTGTTGACTGTAACGTAATTACCGCCGAGCGTATCAAGGAAGAGATGCGTTCAGGCCGCACAATTGACAGTGCGCTTGACAAGGGTACCAAGAACTCACTGACAGCTATCATCGACGGTAATATGACGGTAATCATCGTATCTATCATTTTGATGCTCGTATTCGGTCCGTCAAACATCCTGTCGTTTATCTTCGGTGAATCGACTACAGGTACTATCTACTCATTCGGTTTCACACTCCTCGTTGGTGTAATCGCCAACTTCATTATGGGCGTACTGTGCTCGAGACTTATGCTCAAGAGTGTCGCGGGCTTCAAGTGCGTGCGCAAAAAATGGTTGTTTGGAGGTGCTAAGAATGGCAAATAAGATCAATGCTAAATCACAGGCTCCTCTGACCAAACAGGAAATCAGCGAGAAATACAACGGCGGCAGAAAGATAATTGATTTTGTCGGCAAGAAAAAGATTTTCTTCGGTATTTCGCTCGGTATCATAATCATCGGTATTATCTTTAACTGTATCTTCGGCACAAGGCTCGACATTCAGTTCTCGGGCGGTGCTACTCTGACATTCAGCTACACAGGCGACGTTGACCAAGGCGAGTTGCGTGATTTTATCCAGGATAAAACAACTGATACGATCACCGCGCAGTTCTCTCAGGACCTTATGGGCAACACCGGCAACAACGTTACCGTACAGTTCTCGGGTAATGATTCGATCGAGACAGAGATCCAGCAGAACCTCGAATCAGAGCTTCAGGAAAAGTATCCCGATAATAGCTTTGTGTGCTTAGAGGCAAACTCTGTAGACGCTTCAATGGGCTTTATGTTCCTGCTCAAGTGTCTTGCCGCGGTAGCTCTGGCAAGTATTTTGATGGTTATTTATGTAACGATCCGATTCCATAAGATCGGCGGTCTTTCGGCCGGTGTAATGGCTCTTGTAGCCCTCTTCCACGACGTTGCAATGATTTACTTCCTATATGTCATCTTCCAGATGCCTATCGACTCTAACTTTATCGCGGTAGTTCTTATGATCATCGGTTACTCGCTGAACGATACCATCGTAATTTACGACCGTGTTCGTGAGCAGAGAAGGCTGATGAACAGAGTGGCGGACATAGGTACTATCTTCAATGTCAGCTGTACAAAGTCATTTAAGAGAACTATTATGACGTCGGTAACGACTCTAAGTGCGATACTTGTCGTTTATATCGTCGCTTGGGTATTCAACATCGCGTCGGTAAAGGGCTTCGCTCTTCCGATGATGATCGGCGTTATCTCAGGTTGTTATTCTTCGATCTGCATCGCCGGCCCGCTTTGGGTTATGTGGCAGAACCGCAAGGAAAAGAATAAAGCAAAATAAAACATTTCAAAGGCGTTGCTTCGGCAGCGCCTTTTTTGTCGCGGCGGCGACACCGCTTTAAAGCCTCCCCCAACACTTGTTTTGGGGGAGGTGGCATTTTGCTTGCAAAATGACGGAGGTGGCTGCGTTGCCAATAGCGCTATTTTTGATATTGCAATTGACAACGTGATATAAACACAGGCTCGCCCCCTCAGTCGCTACGCGACAGCTCCCCCATAATAAATAATGGGGGAGCCTTTAAATATCTCTAAACTCTTTTATAAAATATTCTCTAAACTCGGGTATTCACTGTCCTTTATGGACTTGAGTGCCTTTTTTGCTTCGGCGCTTACCGCGTAATATGAATCGGCTGTTTTGTTTTCGGCATAGGCTTTCATCTGTGAGATGCTTATCCCGATGCGGTCAACATAGTCGTGTATCAGCACGGCGTCAATCTCGCGCGAGGTTGTGCCCCAGTTTTTTTCGAGCTCTGCGCATTTGTCCGAAGCAGAGGTAAAATCACCGCTGCTGACGAGCTTGTCGACTTTTTCAATGCTGTCAAGGTAGCTTTCAACGCTGCGGCTCACGCAGAATACCTCAAACACCGCGCCGGATAGGCAGAACGTGAAAAGAATTATTGAGATTATTATCCGCTTCATCGGTCGCTCTCCCTGTCGATTATTTTGTAATTCCCCGAGCTGTCAAGCGTCATAATAAACACATCGGAAACAGTCTTATTATTCTCTTTTAGAATATTAACCACATCCGACTCGTTTTTGCCGCAAAGGTTCAGCGCCGGGGACAACAGCTCTCCGTCGCTGATAACAACAGTCTCGAGCTTGTTGTCCTCCGCCTGCAAGCCGAGCTGTTCAAGGTTCGGCGTTCGTTTGTCGGGCTTTTCAAGAACGCTGACCGTGCCGTTTGTCTCAACGATGCAGTACTGCACGTCGTCGAGGTCAAATATATCCTGCTGCCTGAGCTGCGCGAACAGGTCTTCCGTGGTCAGCCTCAGCCTGCGCATTTCGTTTTGCATTATTTTTCCGTCGTTTATCACCACGACCGGGCTGCCGCATACAAGCTTGCGGATAGTCCGGCTTTTCATCATTATCACACTGGTCGCGATCTCGAGCGACACCAGCACCAGCACGGGGATGACCCCGCTCAAAAGCGGCTGGGATGTGTTTTGCATCGGCAGTGACGCGATATCCGACACGACGAGCGTGACCACGAGCTCGCTCGGCTGCATATCGCTGATCTGCCGCTTGCCCATAAGGCGGATCGCAAGGATAATAAATACATACAATACCAGCGTGCGGAGTATTGAAATCAGCATAAAATCACCTGATTTAGTTTTATCCTGTTTTATGTTTATATTCCGTTTTTGTATAAATTTTGTGTTGTTGTAAAATCTAAATAATAGTTTTATCGTAGGGGCGGATCCGCGTGTCCGTCCGAATAAAACCGGACGTTTGTGGTAAACGGGTGGACACGCGGGTCCGCCCCTACATTGTTTTCTTAGTGATCATATGTATAATTCTTTAACAGAAATATTATCTGAATTAAAAACGGACTTTTCGGATTCCGCCGACCTGACTATCCGCAATATAACTCTTGAATCCGTTCAAAACATCAAGGCGGCAATCGTGACTATCGAGGGAATGGTCGACAAGGAGCAGCTCTCGCAGTCGGTGATAAATCCGCTGGTGGCGTATGACTTTGCGCTGATGAACGGGGCAGAGGCGGCAGAAAGGATCCTCAGCTCGGTAATGGGCTCCTCCGACGTGGTCGTGTTCTACACAAAGCGGGAGCTTATCGGCTTTATCACCTCGGGCTTTGCCGTTTTGATAATCGACGGCGCAAAGCAGATGTTCGCCGTAGGCGTTCAGGGTTATTCATTTCGCGGGGTCTCCGAGCCCGAAAGCGAAGTTGTGCAAAGAGGCTCGCGCGAGGGCTTTACCGAGCCGCTGAGGGTGAATATGTCGCTCATCCGCCGACGGATGAAAAACCCCGACCTCGTCTTTGAACAGGCGGTGGTCGGCAGGGAGTCGCAGACCCAGCTGATGATATGCTACCTGCAAAGCAGAGTGTCGGACAAGCTGCTTAAAAAGCTCAAAAAGCGGCTTGAAAGCTGCGACCTTGACTCGGTCCTCGCCTCGGGCTATCTGTCGGAATACTTGGAGGACAAGCGCACGAGCCGCCTCTTTTCGGGGGTCGGTATATCCGAACGCCCCGACACGGTATGCGGCAAGCTCAGCGAGGGCAGGATAGCGATAATCGTTGACGGCACGCCCGCGGTCATAATCGTGCCGAGGCTGTTCGTTGAGGAGTTCCAAGGCGTTGACGATTACTCAAACCGCACCTACTACGCGGCGTTTATCCGCCTGACAAAGTACCTGTCGTTTTTTATCGCGGTGTTTTTGCCGGGACTCTATGTCGCGCTGGCGCAGTTCCACCCAGAGTATTTTCCCACGACTATCCTGATAAAGACCTCGGAATCCCTCGCCCAAACGCCCCTGCCCGTGATGTTCGAGACCCTCGCGATAACCTTTATCTACGAGATTATGAAGGAGGCGGGACTGCGCATACCGAAATCGCTCGGCCACGCGGTCAGCATAGTCGGCGCGCTGGTGATAGGCGAGAGCGCGGTAAACGCCGGTATAATCAGCTCGTCAACGCTTATGGTCGTAGCTACGGCGGCGATATGCAGCTACGTCACCTCGCCGCTTTATCCGCCCATCTCAATGCTCAGGTTCATCTTTATAATCGTCGGCGGGCTTTGCGGACTGTGGGGGATTGTCCTCGCCACCGCGGTGATGATAATCAGTATGTGCTCAAAGACCTCGCTCGGCGTGCCGTATATGTCGTCGCTCGCGCCGTTTTCGCTGAGGACGATGCGCGATGTGTTCGTCCGCGCGGACTGGAAGACCCTGTCAAAGCACATCATCAGAGTTCAAAAATTCAAGGAAACGGAGGAAAGCAGCGGTGAATAAACAGAGGTTTTCTTCAAAGCGTTTTTTGCTGACGCTTATGCTCTGCGCGTGCTCGGTAATTCTTTTACAGAATTATAATTTAACTCAAGGCTCCTCGTTCAGCTTTGAACTGCTCTGCCTGATCTGCGGATTATCGGTCTGCTTTCTTCTGCTTTTGCCGTCGATCATCATCAAGCGGCGGACGAATCTTGATTTTATTACCGTAGCCGGCACCGCCGCGCCGAAGCTCAAAATTCCCTTAGCGGTCTTTTATTCGCTCTATTTTGTTTTTACCGCGGAGTACTTTTTGCTGCCGTACACCGATATGTTCCGCAAAAAATACTACGCTCAGGTCACGCCCTGCGTCATCGCGCTGCTGTTGCTCATCACCTGTGTATACTCAGCGCTCAAGGGCGTCAATGTTATAACTCGGTTCGGGATATTCCTGTTCGCTTTTGCGCTTGTTACGAATATTTTGATGTTCGGCGGCAGCATAAGCTCGCTCGATTTCAGCCTCTACGGCTTTGAATTCAGCGGGAGCAAATCCGACTTTTTCCAAAACACGGTATACTTTATCACGCCGGCTTTCATCGCGGTTTTGTACGCCTGCCTGTCGGGAGCGACAAAGAATTTCAGGCTGAGACAGGCGGTTTTCGCGCTGATTTTTACGGGGGTAAAGTACGCCTTGATACTCTTTTTTATTTGGTTTTCGCTCGGCGATTACGCGCATACGCAGGAGTATCAGACCTTTATGCTGTCGCGGGTCGCGCACTTCGGCAGCTTCGGCGGGATTGAGAGCTTTTACCTCGCGCTCGCCACTATGTCGGTTTTTATGATAATTTCGCTGATACTCTGCGCCGTGACCAAAAGCGTAAAAAAGGAATCGGATAAAAAAACCGTTATCCTCTTCGCTCTTATACTGTTCTCCGCGCACATCTGCGGAACTTATCTTAATTCTGTAAAAGAAATATTTACGAACACGACCATATTTGTGATCCTGACGGCGGCCGCGTCTCTGCTGCCGATTTGCTGTGTGTTTATTGGGAGGAAGTCAAATGCGCGCAAAGCTTAGCATATTATTACTATGCCTTATTCTGCCGGTGTTTTCGGGCTGCCAAAGCTCGCGGAAGATCGAGACCGCTTCTATCATAGAAAACGTGAGCATTAGCGAGGATAACGGACAGATATACTACACCTTTTATGTGCTCTCGAGCGGCGACAAGCCAAAGGGCATACGGATACCGTCCGATTCGTTCAAGTCCGCCTGCTTGCTCGCAGAAAAGGAGTATATCCCTAACCTTTCGCTCTCAAAGCTCGAGCTCTTGATGATAGAGGACAGCGTGCTCGAATACACCCTTAAAAACGATATTGAATATATATCCGCTCAGCCGTTCTTTTCGCCCGTCGCGTACGTCACCCTCTGCGACAAAAAAACCATAGAAAAGTTTGACGAAAACAACGCTGAGCAGGACTTGATAGAGGAGCAGCTAATTCTGTTAAAGAATAATAATCCCGAGGTATGCATTGATTATCTAAGCGTTTTCAATCACTTTGCGTCAGATAGAATAAGCGACTTTACCGTGGGTTATGTCACCTGTGAGCACGAACTGAAAATAAGTGAGCGAAAAATCATTAAAAATAATGTAAAAAAATTCGTTTAAGTCTTTATTTCAAGCCGATTTTGTAGTATAATACTATAATGTATAAGAATATCTAAATAAACGATTCCAAAACGCAATGCTCTGCTGTTGTTTTCTGTCGAGAACAAAAGGCAGGTTATAGCAGAACTTAGGAAACGACTAAAAAATGGTGGTGGCAATATGTCTGAATTTTCAGTACCGTTATCTCAAATCGTTGAAAAGCTCGGCTTGAAAAAGGTCTATGTCGCGGAAAACTACGAGGAGACAAAAATCTCGACCGTAGAGATAAACCGACCGGGTCTTGAACTTACGGGCTACTTTGAGTTCTTTGACAACAAGCGTATCCAGGTGCTCGGCAACACCGAGTTTGCCTATCTCGGACGCTTCGGCTCGGAGGCTCAGCGGATGGTAATAGAATCTATCTTCAGCTTCGGACCTCCCGCGGTCATCATCTGCCGCGAGATCGAGCCATCCAATGTGATTTTGGAGAGCGCAAAGCTGCACAAGGTTTCTATCTTTGCCACCGATGAAAACACATCGGATTTGACCGCCCAGCTCGTACAATACCTAAACCGTGAGCTCGCTCCGCGAATCACGCGCCACGGCGTGCTCGTAGAGGTATACGGCGAAGGTTGTCTTTTGACGGGCGACAGCGGCGTAGGTAAAAGCGAGACCGCTATCGAGCTCATCAAGCGCGGACACCGCCTTGTCGCGGACGACGCGGTAGAGATACTCAGAACAAGCGCCAACACGCTGATCGGGCAATCGCCGCAGAACATACGCCACTTTATCGAGCTCAGGGGCATAGGCATAATCAACGCCCGCCAGCTGTTCGGTATGGGCGCGGTCAAGATGAGCGAGAAGATCGATATGTTCGTTAACCTTGAGCTGTGGGACAACACCAAGGTCTACGACCGAATGGGGCTTGAAAACCAGTATATGGATATTTTGGGCGTAGAAGTCCCCGCGCTCACCATCCCCGTAAAGCCCGGCCGTAACCTGGCGGTCATCATCGAGGTTGCGGCTATGAACAACCGCCAAAAGAAGATGGGCTACAACGCCGCAAAGGACTTGCTCGTCAGCCTCGGAATGGATATGGCGGCAGTGCCCGAATCTCAGGAGAAGATTATTGTAGGCAAGTGGGAGTAGAGAGCTAAATTGCCGCTTTGCGGCAGTGAAATTTGGCTTCGCCAAGTGAAATTCGCTTCGCGAGTGAAATTGCCGCTTTGCGGCAGTGAAATTTGCCTTCGGCAAGTGGAATAATTAGGAGAAATTTATGGATAGAACAGATATTATATATAATCTCGCGCAGGTATTAAACTGCGAGGCTCTTAAAGATGAGCCGATGAACAAGCACACATCATTCAAGATAGGCGGCAACGCGGATACATACGTCAAGGTCGATTCGCTCAGTACCCTCGGCACTATAATCAGGGAGTGCGTCGATTCCGACATAGATTACCTCATCCTCGGCAACGGCAGCAACGTGCTCGTCAGCGACGAGGGATACAGGGGAGTCATTATCAGGCTCGACGGCGAGTTCCGCAAGATCTCGCTTATTGATGAAACTACGGTTTACTGCGGAGCCGGCGCGTCACTCGCGACCCTTTGCAAGTTCGCGCTCAATAACGGACTCAGCGGACTTGAATTCGCGTGGGGCATCCCCGGCACGGTAGGCGGCGCGGTATTTATGAACGCCGGCGCTTATGACGGAGAGATGAAAAACGACCTGCAAATGGGCTACCGCACAAGCGTTTACCGCAGCAACAAATGCATCATCACGGGCGTTACGCTAAAGCTTAAAAAGGCAGACCCCGAAGCTATCCGCGCCAAGATGGACGACTTTATGAACCGCCGCAGCACCAAGCAGCCGCTCGAATTCCCGAGCGCGGGCAGCGTGTTCAAGCGCCCCGAGGGAGCCTACGCCGGCGCGCTGATAGAGCAGTGCGGACTAAAGGGCAAATGCCACGGCGGCGCTCAGGTCAGCGACAAGCACGCGGGCTTTATCATCAACAAAGACAACGCCACCGCAAACGACGTTAAATCGCTCATCCGCGAGGTTCAGACCAAGGTTTTTGACGAAACGGGCTACGACCTCGAATGTGAGCTTATTATATTATAATTCTTTTATAGAATTCTTTGTTAGAATTAAGAGGCTGTTATGGAGTTTATTATTATTTCGGGACTATCGGGCGCGGGCAAAACCTCAGCCCTCCACGTGCTCGAGGATATCGGCTACTACTGCGTAGACAATATCCCTGCGTCGCTGCTTCCGACGCTGTACACGCTCTGCCTTGAATCGGGCAACGAAACCATGAAGCGTGCGGCGGTCGTTGTCGATGTTCGCGGTAACGATAATTACGAGCAGATGAACGCCCGTATCGAGGATTTCAAAAACACGCACGACGGCGTAAAGATCCTTTTTATCGACGCAAGGTCGGACATCGTCATAATGCGCTACAAGGAGACAAGGCGCAAGCATCCGCTGTCGGAACGTCTGCGCGACGGCACCGTTACCGAGGCGGTGGAGTTTGAAAAGGCTCTGCTCACCCCGATAAAGCGTATAGCCGATTTTCACATCAACACCACATATATGTCAAACAAGCAGCTTCGCGAGCGCGTACTCAGCCTGTTTATGGAGGACGCCACAAAGAGCCTTACGCTCACCTTTATGTCCTTCGGCTTCAAGTTCGGAATACCGCTCGAGGCGGATATAGTCATTGACGTCCGCTGCCTGCCCAACCCGTTCTACATCCCCGAGCTAAAGGAGCTGACGGGGCTCGACAAGCAGGTGCGCAACTACGTTTTGTGCAGCACGGACACCCAGCAGTTCATCAAGCACACGCTCGATTTGCTCGATTTCTCGGTGCCGCTCTACCACAAAGAGGGCAAGAGCGAGCTCGTTGTCGGCATCGGCTGCACGGGCGGCAAGCACCGCAGCGTTACTGTTGCCATGCAGCTTCAGGAGCATTTTCAAAGTCAGGGCTACAAGAGCGTAGTCCAGCACCGCGATATTGAAAAGAAAGTTAATTGATCCAAGGAGGACAAAGTGTCTTTTTCTTCCGACATTAAAAAAGAGCTCTGCACGCTCGAGATATACGACCGCGAGCTTTTAAGGGCGGAGCTTTACGGAATGCTCATCTTCGGCAAGACGTTCCGGGAGGATAAAATCGTATTCACTACCGAGAGCGTCGACGCGGTAAGGCGCATAACGATGCTGCTCGAAAACCTCTATATGCCGATACTCGAAAAGCAGACCGCGCTGAGGGCGAAGTCAAGCCAAAGCAGGCTGTTCAAAATATCGGTGCTCGACTCAAACGACTGCAGGCGTATCTTTGAGGATTTCGGCCACACGTGCAGCCAGGTCACCCTGAGAGTAAACCGCGCGAACGTTTATAGCGAGGAGCTTTCGGCGGCGTTTATCAGGGGAGTTTTTCTCAGCTGCGGTTCCTGCAGCGACCCGATGAAGGGCTACCACGCGGAGTTTTGCGTTCCGCACAAAAACCTCGCCGCGGATTTGTGCAAAATACTGGGCGAAGTAACCGAATGTGACTTTGCGCCAAAGACCGTTTTGCGCAGCGGCAACTATATCGTATATTTTAAGGGCAGCGAGCAAATATGCGACCTGCTTACTTATATCGGAGCGCCGATAAGCGCTATGGAGATCATGGGCACCAAGGCGGTAAAGCAGGTGCGCAACAACATCAACCGCCGCATCAACGGCGAGATGGCTAACATCGGCAAGGTCGCCTCGGCTTCGGCAAAACAGATAGAGGCGATCAAATACATCAAAAAAACTCAGGGGCTTGAGACCCTGCCCAACGACCTAAGGGAGATAGCATATCTAAGGCTTGAAAACCCCGAGATGTCGCTCAGGGATCTGGGTCAGAACCTGAACCCGCCAATCAGCCGCAGCGGCGCGAATCACCGTATACAGCGGCTGCTTGAATACGCGGGAACGGAGGACAAAAATGGATAAAAAGAATCTTACGATCGAAGAAGCCAACGAGCTTATAGAGCAGTATGTCGCAAAGCTCGAAAACGACGCGCTTCCGCTTGAAGAAACAATGAAGCTTTACACAAAGATCTGTGAGCTTATCGAGTACTCGCTGAACGAGCTCGGCAAGTATCAGGGGAAGATCACGGAAGTTAACGAAAGACTTGCTCAGCTCGGAGCGGACGGGCTTTCCGACGTCGCTGAGCTTGAAGGAGCGGATTTTTATGAAGAATGATTATATCGCTATGACCGAATCGGCAATGTTTGATTTTTTGCCGGATATGGATTGCAGAGAGGCAAAGCTGATCGAGTCTATGAAATACAGCCTTGAGGCGGGCGGCAAGCGCGTCCGTCCCAGACTCGTCTTTGAGTTCAACGCTCTTTGCGGCGGCGATCCCGAGGCAGCGGCAGCCGCCGCCTGCGCGGTAGAGATGATCCACACATACTCTCTGATCCACGACGATCTGCCCTGTATGGACGACGACGATCTCAGGAGGGGTAAACCCTCTAATCACAAGGTCTACGGCGAGGACATAGCGCTCCTCGCGGGCGACGCTTTGCAGACAATGGCGTTTGAGATCTTGACCTGCGACAAAACCGCAGAGCTTATGGGCGACAAAGCCTGCCGCAGAGCCGCCAACACCCTCGCAAAGTACATCGGAGCGACGGGTATGGTCGGCGGACAGGTGATAGATCTGATGAGCGAGAACACAAACGCTCCCGTCGAAGTGCTCAGAGAGATGGACTTCAAAAAAACCGCCTGCCTTATTATGGCGGCGTGCGAGCTCGGCTGTATCAGCGCGAACGCGACCAACGCTCAGATCAAGGCGGCGTCAGAATACGCCGAGTGTATAGGCTTGGCGTTCCAGATACAGGACGATATCCTCGACCAGACCTCGTCCGATGAGGAGCTCGGCAAGCCCGTAGGCAGCGACAACGACAACAGCAAGTCGACCTACGTCTCGCTTTTGGGGATAGATGAGTGCCGCAGGCTCGTTGACGAGCTAACGCTCAACGCTATCGAAGCGCTCGACGCGTTTGACAACGATTCGCAGTTATTAAGGGATTTCGCGTATGAACTCGCGAAAAGAAAGAATTAATTATTCCTTGAAATAAAAAGCAGTTAGATTTAGAAATAAAGACTTTTCCTTAACATTAAAAAAGGAACAAGGAAAAATAAGGGATTAATATGGGTGAGTATAAGCTACTATCAAAAATAAAATCACCTGAGGATGTAAAAAAGGTAAAGGAAGAAGACGTCAACAAGCTCTGTACCGAGATCCGCGAAAAGCTCGTAGAGGTCGTTTCGGTCAACGGCGGACACCTTTCGCCGAACCTCGGCGTTGTAGAGCTTACCGTTGCTATGCACCGCAGCTTTGACTTTCCGAACGACAGCCTCGTGTGGGACGTCGGCCACCAGAGCTACACCCACAAGCTGCTCACGGGAAGGTATTCTCGGTTTGACACCCTGCGGCAAAAGGACGGTATCTCGGGTTTTCCCAAGAGGGAAGAGAGCGTTTACGACGACTTCAACACAGGCCACAGCAGCACCTCGATCTCGGCGGCGTTCGGTATTGCCAACGCAAAGCTTTTAAGCGGCGACCAAAGCCACACCATAGCTGTGATCGGCGACGGCTCGTTCACGGGCGGACTCGCGTTTGAGGCGATGAACAACGCCGGACGTTTCAACAAGAACTTCATCGTTGTACTAAACGACAACAAGATGTCGATCTCAAAAAACGTCGGAGCCATCCCGAGGTACCTCACCACCGTTCGCATCCAGCCGTGGTATATCCGCGTAAAGCGCGGCACAGAAAAGCTGCTGTCTAAGATCCCGTTTTTCGGCAGGCTCATCAAGGGTGTGCTTCGCCGCAGTAAATCGAGGATCAAAAACCTTGTATATAAAAACACCCTGTTCGACTGCTTCGGCTTTACATACCTCGGACCGATCGACGGCCATAACGTAGAGGAGCTTGAAAACGCCTTTACCGCCGCCAAAAAGTCGAGGACGCCCGTGCTTGTCCACGTTGTTACAAAAAAGGGCAAGGGCTACCAGCCCGCCGAGGAAAACCCCGGAGATTTCCACGGTATCGGTCAGTTCGATATCGACTCCGGCGAGCCGATCTCGAGCCACAAGGGCTTTTCCGCCGAGTTCGGAAGGTATATGTGCGAGCTCGCTCAGACCGACGACAAGCTCTGCGCTATCACCGCCGCCATGGCGAGCGGTACGGGGCTTTCGGAGTTTTCAAAGCAGTTCAAAAACAGGTTTTTTGACGTCGGGATCGCCGAGGAGCACGCCGTGACCTACGGCTGCGGACTCGCTTCTAAGGGGATGCGACCCGTGTTCGCGGTGTATTCGACCTTTGTTCAGCGCTCCTACGACCAACTTATCCATGACGCGGCGCTCGGTAATCTCCACCTTGTTTTGGCGGTCGACCGCGCGGGCATAGTCGGCGCGGACGGCGAGACCCACCAGGGCGTATTCGATGTTTCAATGCTCAATTCCATTCCGCGCACGACCATTTATTCGCCGACCTATTTTGACGGGCTCAGGGGCACGCTTTACAACGCGCTTTACGGCGACGAGGGACTTGCCGTTGTGCGCTATCCGCGCGGCGGCGAGCTGTTCAAGCCCGACGACTTCGGCGCGGAGGATATAGACTACAATATCTGCGGCAACAAAGACGCCGATTACCTCATCGTCACCTACGGCAGGATGTTCTCCTACGCCGCAAGGGCAAGGGAGATCCTAAAGGAGCAGGGCATTGACGTTTGCCTGCTCAAGCTGTGCAAGATCAAGCCGATCAACCCCAAAACCGTAGAATTTGCAAAACGCTTCAAGAGCGTGTGGTTCTTTGAAGAGGGAATCAAAAACGGCGGCATCGCGCGGACATTTTCCGACAAGCTCACTCACGTCGGCTTTACGGGCAATTATCACCTGTGGGCGATCCATGATGAGTTTGTAAAGCAGATGTCCGTAAACGAGGCGTTGAAGATGCTCAAGCTCGACAGCGATGGTATGTGTGAAGTAGTGACTAAGGACTTGAATGATGAAAAAAAGACTTGACATTCTCGTATTTGAAAAGGGCTTTGCCGAAAGCAGAGAAAAGGCAAAGGCTATCATAATGGCGGGTCAGGTGTATGTTGACAATCAAAAGGCGGACAAATGCGGAACGTCTTACGATGAAAACGCCGAGATTGAGGTTCGCGGAAATGTATTAAAATACGTCAGCCGCGGCGGACTAAAGCTCGAAAAGGCGATCAGCAATTTTGACCTTGACCTCAAGGATAAAATCACAATGGACATCGGCGCTTCTACCGGCGGCTTTACCGACTGTATGCTCCAAAACGGCGCAAAAAAGGTCTATTCTATCGACGTCGGCTACGGTCAGCTCGCGTGGAAGCTCAGGACGGACGACCGCGTTGTGAACCTTGAACACACCAATATGCGCAAGGTGACGCGCGAGCAGGTCCCCGACGAGATCGACTTCTTCTCGGTGGATGTTTCGTTCATCTCGCTGAGACTCATTTTGCCGGTGGCGCGTGAGCTTACGGCGGAAAACGGCGAGGCGGTCTGCCTGATAAAGCCCCAGTTTGAAGCCGGCAGGGAAAAGGTCGGCAAAAAGGGCGTTGTCCGCGACCCGGCTGTACACGCCGAGGTGGTGCAGAATATTTTCGACTTTGCTTTGCAAAACGGCTTTGACGTGCTGGATCTCGACTTTTCGCCGATAAAAGGCCCCGAGGGAAACATCGAGTACCTGATCCACCTCAGAAAGTCCGATGAACCGAAATCATACACAACGGTAACTCCGCATGAACTCGTGAAACAGTCACACGAGCAGCTCGACAAATAGGAGATAATTATGAAAATAGCGATCATTGTAAACCTCTCAAAAGAAAAGGCGATCACCTGCGCGGACTCGATCTGTGAGCTTTTGGCAGAAAAGGGCGCGAGGCTTTTTGCGCTGTCCGAATGTAAAGAATACCTTTCGTACGGCTCTATTTCGTACTTCAACGACATCAACGTGATGTTCGGCTACTGCGATGTAGCGATCACTGTCGGCGGTGACGGAACTATCATCCACGCCGCAAAATCCGCCGCCTGTGCGGATATACCGCTGATCGGCGTGAACGTCGGCAGGCTGGGCTTTGCAGCCGATTTGGAGGCCGACGACATCGGTGCGCTCAACTTGCTTTTGAGCGGAGATTATGTTATCGACAAACGCTTCCTGCTCGATATCGAGGTCCAGAGCAGAGGCCCTTCAAAGCATTATCTCGCGGTGAACGACGCGGTCATCGCGCACGGAAAGCTCTCAAAAATCGTTGATTTTTCGCTTTGCCTCAACGGCGAGGAGATCTCAAAATATCGCGCCGACGGCTTGCTTTTCGCGACTCCAACGGGTTCAACGGCATATTCGCTCTCCGCGGGCGGCCCCATAATCTCTCCGCAGATGGACTGCATACTTATGACGCCCGTATGCCCGCACTCGCTGTTTTCGCGCTCGGTGCTCTTTGAGGGAGATTCCACCTTGTCGGTATCGGCAAAGATACCCGACGGCTGCAGCTGCGTGCTGACTGTCGACGGCGAGGTGAATATAAACATAGGTGAATCCGACAGGGTAATAGTAAGAAAATCCGATCAGAAACTAAAGCTGATTTCAATAAATAAACTAAACTTTTACCGCAAGCTCAACAGAAAGCTCAGAGAAAGGGAAATATGATGAAAAGCAGCAGACACTCAAAAATTCTCGAAATAATCAGCGAGTACCCTATCGAGACTCAAGACGAGCTTTTGTCGCGCCTAAAGACCGAGGGTTACAAGGTGACCCAGGCGACTATATCGCGCGATATAAAGGATCTGCGGCTTGTAAAAACACTCGGAAGCGACGGAAAGTACCGCTATACCGAGGCGCGTGCGGGATCGTCCGACATCCGCTCCAATTTTGACCAGCTCTTTGCATCGTCCGTCACCTCAATGGACTTGGCGCAAAATATAGTGGTTATAAAGACGCTCAGCGGAATGGCAAACGCGGTTTGCGCCGCGCTCGACTCAACGGGCAACAGCTCGATAGTTGGGACCATCGCGGGTGACGACACTATCTTTGTAGCCTGCCGTTCCTCGGAACACGCGGCGTCGCTCGCTTCAACGCTCAGGACTAAGAGGATAGAACCACAGACTTAAATAAGTAGGAAAGACAGAATGATTTCAACCCTATACATCGAAAACATCGCGGTCATCGAGAAGTGCTCGATCGACTTCAACCCCGGCCTCAACGTCCTCACGGGCGAGACAGGCGCGGGCAAAAGTATAATAATCGACGCCATCAACGCCATAATGGGTCAGCGCACCTCAAAGGACATCATCCGCACGGGAGCCGGCTCGGCGTTTGTGAGCATCTGCTTTGAAAACATCAACGGCGTTATAAAGCAAAAGCTCGCCGACCTCGGCTTTGACGACGGGGAGGACACGCTTATTTTGCAGCGCACCCTGAGCGCCGCGGGAAAAAACACCTGCAAGATCAACGGCAGACCCGCGAACCTCTCAATGCTCAGGGAGCTTTCGGTCAACCTTATCAACATCCACGGTCAGCACGAGAGCTACGAGCTGTTTTCTCCCGAGACGCATATTGATTATATTGACAGTTACGGCGGCTGCTCGCCGCTTTTGGAGGATTACAAAGCAAAATTCTCCGAATATAAAATTCTAAAAAAGAAATTAGATGAGGCGAACTCCGACGAGAGCGAGCGCCTGCGCGAGATCGACCTGCTCTCGTTCCAGACAAGCGAGCTCTTTGACGCCGACGTGCAGCCGGGTGAGGAAGGGGAGCTTGATTCCGAGCGTTCTTCGCTGATGAATTTTGAAAAGATATTTGCCCTGCTCAACAAGGCAAAGTCGGCGCTTTCGGGCGAGGACAGCGGCGGAGTGGAGGCTGTCGACATCGCTTCCTCCGCGCTGAGGAACGCTTCCGACTATAATCCCGAGTATGAGGAGATAAGCTCCAATCTTACCGATATTTACTACAATTTACAGGATTGCTCCGAGACTATATCCGACCTCATCGACAACCTCGACAGCGACCCGCAAAGGCTTGAAGAGATAGAGGAGCGTCTTGACCTCATCAACCGCCTGTGCAGAAAATACAACTGCCAAAGCGACGAGCTTCCCGGGCTCGCCGATGAAATGCAGGCAAGGCTCGACGAGCTTATTAACTACGACAAAAACCGCGACGAGCTTATCACCGCCTGCGAAAACGCGAGGCTTGCGGCTCAGTCGGCGGCGGAAAAACTTAGCGAAAAGCGCAAGACCGCGGCGGAGGATTTTGCCCGAAAGGTCAAGGAGGAAATGCAGTTCCTCAATATGCCCAACGTGGAGCTTGTTCCGATGTTTGAGACGGTCGAGCTTTCTCCCAAGGGCATTGACAAAATGGAGCTTTTGATCTCCGCCAACCCCGGCGAAAAGCCCAGACCCGTAGCAAAGATAGCCTCGGGCGGTGAGCTCTCGCGAATGATGCTCGCCATAAAGACCGTGCTCGCTTCGACCGACACGGTGGACACCCTTATCTTTGACGAGGTCGACACGGGCATATCGGGCTCGGCAGCCGAAAAGGTCGGTTTGAAGCTCTTGGAGGTATCGTCCTCGCGTCAGGTTTTGTGCGTTACCCACCAGGCGCAGATCGCGGCTCTTGCAGATTCGCACTACCTGATCGAAAAGCAGTTTGAAAACGACAGAACATATACGGACGTGACCCTGCTCGACCACATCGGCAGAGTAAACGAGCTCGCCAGAATAATCGGCGGCGTAAATATCACTCAGGCGGCGCTTACCCACGCCGAGGATATGCTGCGAAACACCTCAACCGAGAGCTAAAGCGTGTAATAATCACAACTTGGGAAACGACTGAAAAACACGCTGAGGATATGCTGAATAATCGTTGATATAATTCTATAAAAGAATTCTGATAAAGAATTAAAATCTACAGAAAGGACGCGACATAATGAAGCTTTGGAATATTGCCGAGTTAGATCGACAGGAAGCTAACGCTATACAAAATGAATACGGTCTGCCGGCAATAATCGCTATGTTGCTCCAGACGGAGATCGAGGATTTCCTCAATAACGAGAGCGAGATCGCTTCTCCGTTTGAGATAAAAGATATGGACAAAGCCGCCGACAGGGTTCAGCGCGCTATAGAAAGCGGCGAGCTGATCTGCGTTTACGGCGACTACGACGCCGACGGCGTCACCTCGACCGCTCTGCTCTACTCCTACCTTGAAACAGTCGGCGCGAACGTCATCTACTACATACCCTCGCGCGAGACCGAGGGTTACGGAATGAACATCGGCGCGGTCGACGCTCTCGCCGAAAAAGGCGTTAAGCTTATCATTACGGTCGACAACGGTATCGCCGCGAACAAAGAGATAGCCCACGCGAAGGCGCTCGGTATAGACACGGTCGTAACCGACCACCATATGCCTATCGACGAGCTCCCCAACGCCTGCGCGGTCGTTGACCTTCACCGCCCGGACTGCCCGAGCAAGTTTAAGCAATTGTCGGGCGTCGGCGTAGCGTTCAAGCTGATAATGGCGCTCGAGGGCGAGTTCTGCGACGTAGATATGCTGCTCGACAACTACGCCGATTTGCTAAGCATCGGCACTATCGGCGATATAGTGGAGCTTAAAGGGGAGAACCGAGTGTTTGTAAAACGCGGGCTCCAAAGCATAATCAACTCCGACCGCCCGGGAATCACCGCGCTTATCGAAAACTCTGGCTTGACCGGCAAACCGCTCACCGCGGGCAAGGTGTCGTTCACGCTTGTTCCGAGGATCAACGCGGTCGGCAGACTCGGTCTGTCCGGCAAATCCGTTGAGCTGCTGCTTACCGAGGACTACGGGGAGGCACAGCAGATCGCTCAGGCTATGGGCGACGACAACGCCGAAAGACGGCAGATAGAAACAGAGATTTTGCAGAAGATCGACCTCGAGATACAGCAAAATCCCTCGCTTGTGCTCGATAAAATAATCGTCATCGACGGCGAGAACTGGCACCAAGGCGTCATCGGTATCGTCGCGTCGCGCGTCAAGGAAGCCTACGGCAAGCCTGCGATAATAATCTCGCGCGACGGAGAGAACGCTAAAGCCTCGGGCAGAAGCGTAGAGGGCTTCGCGCTTTGCGACGCGGTCGCGGAGTGCGCCGAGCTGCTCACGCACTTTGGCGGACATCCTATGGCAGTCGGGCTGTCGCTCGCTTCGGAGAATATAGAATTGTTCCGTAAAAGAATTAACGAGTACGCTAATTCAATAGATTCAATGCCCTTTGACGCGCTGAAAATCGACTTTAAGCTCAATCCGGCGGGTGTCACGCTCGATATCGCCGAGGAGATCAAAGAGCTTCAGCCGTTCGGCTCGGGAAATCCGACGCCGGTTTTCGGGCTGTACAATATGAAAATCAACAGTATTATTCCTTTATCGAATAATAAACATCTAAAGCTTATCATCTCAAGGGCAGATACAACGCTTGCCGCTATGATGTTCTTCACCTCGACCGATGAGTTCCCCTACAAAAAGGGCGATACGGTCGATTTTGCGGTCACGCTTGACGTTAACGAATACAACGGCAATAAAAGCGTATCTATAATAGTAAAGGATATAAAATCTTCTGCCGATGATACAGAGGAAATACTAAAGAGCCGGCGTGTTTTTGAGGACTTTTGCCGCTCAAATCCGCTGACTGACGATCAGCTTAAAAGCATTGTGCCCACAAGGGATGACTTTGCCGTTGTTTACCGCTTCTTAAAGTCAAACGGCGGCTATCGCTTTGACGTTTCCACCCTTGTTTACAGGCTCGGCAACAAGCTGCCGATGGGCAAGATCAGGGTAATTTTGGAGGCTATGAACGAGCTCGGGTTGATAACGATCCGCGAGGGAATGTTCAATAGCAGCATAGGAGTTAATCAAGTCAGCGGCAAGGTGAGCCTTGAGTCGGCTGATATAATCAAAAGGCTTAGCGAGGTGACACGATGAGCAAGTATTCAAATGTCGCTCATTATCAGGATTTTTCCGAGCTTGAAAAGATAATCAAAAGCTCGAGCAACGAATATGATATGGAAAAGATCCGCTCGGCTTACGAATTTGCGGAAAAATCTCACGGAGATCAGCGCAGGGTGTCGGGTATTCCGTATATTCTTCACCCGACCTCGGTCGCGTGCATAGTAGCCGAGCTCGGAATGGACGAGGACTCGGTCTGCGCCGCTCTGCTTCACGACGTTGTAGAGGACACACCCGTGTCTTTGCCCGAGATAACAAGGCTTTTCGGCGGCGACGTGGCAAAGCTCTGCGACGGCGTTACAAAGATCTCAAAGATCCCGTACTCCACCAAGGAGGAACAGCAGGCGGAGAATATCCGCAAAATGCTTTTGGCTATGGCGGACGATCTCAGAGTAATGGTCATCAAGCTTTCCGACAGACTCCACAATATGCGCACTATGGACTGTATGCCGGAGCAAAAGCGCAGGGACAAATCCGTTGAGAATATGCAGGTGTTCGCGCCTATAGCTCACCGCCTCGGTATCAAAACCATCAAGGATGAGCTCGAGGACCGTTCTCTGCAATACCTCGACCCGATCGGTTATAAAGAGATTGAGGACGCGATATTGCTCAAAGAGGGCGAGCGCGAAGTATTTATTGATAAAATCAAATCCCGTATCCTTGAACGCACCAAGGACATTATCCCGAACGTATACATCAGCGGCAGGGTAAAGAGCATCAACAGCATTTACCGCAAAACCATTATGCGTAACCAGAATATCGACCAGATATTTGATGTTTTCGCGGTCAGGGTCATCGTTGACACCGTGCCCGACTGCTACAATGTTTTGGGCGTTGTGCACGATGTTTTCAAGCCGATCCCGAACCGCTTCAAGGACTATATCTCGATGCCCAAGCCGAATCTGTACCAGAGCCTTCACACCACTCTGCTCGATGAAAACGCCATTCCGTTTGAGGTGCAGATTCGCACATGGGATATGCACTACACCGCTGAATACGGAATCGCGGCACACTGGAAATACAAGCTCGGTATCGACGCCAACGGCGCGACTAATCCAAAGCTTACCCAGAGCATCGAAAAGCTCAAAACTATGATACTCGATCAGCTCGAGGCGGAGGATACTACCGACATAGCTCGCAATATCCGCAACGACTTTGCGGAAAACGACGTATATGTTTTCACCCCTAAGGGCGATGTTGTAAGTCTTCCGCGCGGCTCGACTCCGATCGACCTCGCGTACCATATCCATACCCAGGTAGGCCACCGTATGGTCGGCGCGAAGATAAACAACAAGATCGTCCCGATCGACTATATCCTCAAAACGGGCGATATCTGCGAAATCATCACCCACAAGGAGGAGCACCCCAACCGCGCGTGGATAGATATCTGCAAGACCGCGTCGGCAAAGTCAAAGATACGCGCGTGGTTCAAGCACGAAAAGCGCGATGAAAATATCGCCGAGGGCAAGGCGATGCTTGAACGCGAGTTCAGGCGCCAGGGGATAAACCTGACCGAGGAAGAGTATCCGGAATTTTTCAAGAGCGTCTCGGTCAAAAAGCAGTACAACACGCTCGATGATTTTTACGCGGCGATAGGCTACGGCGGAGTCCAGCTCTGGAAAATAATGCCGCGCCTAAAGGAAGAATACCAGAAGCTATACGCTTCCGATATAGAGAATATCGAGGTTCCGCAGGCTCCCGTAAAGCGCACCAAAGCGAGCTCGGGAGTTGTTATCGAGGGCAATGACGATGTGCTCGTCAAGTTCTCTAACTGCTGTAACCCGCTCCCCGGAGATGAGATAATCGGCTACATCACCCGCGGCTACGGCGTTTCCATACACAAGCGCAACTGCACAAACGTGCCGAAGGACGTCTCAAAATGCGAGGAACCCGAGCGCTGGATCAACTGCTACTGGGAGGACAAGACGGGCGAAGCGTTCCGCAGCACGCTCCAGATAACCGCGGCTGACCGCACCGGACTGCTCGCGGACGTCACCATAAAGCTGTCGACCATGCACATCTTTATCCACAGCCTGAATTCGCGTGAGCTGAAGTCGGGCAGTGCGGTAGTTACCGTAACGATAGACGTAATGGGCAAAAACCACCTCCGCGGCGTTATCTCAAAGCTGTCGGATATAAACGGAATAGAAGAAATAAAGAGGCTGTAATGAAAGCGATAATCCAAAGAGTAAGCTCTGCGCAAGTTGATATTGAGGGAAAAACCGTCGGCAAGATCGGCGCGGGATTCCTTATCCTGCTCGGCGTAGAGCAGGACGATGACGAACGCCACGCAAAGGCGCTCGCCGATAAAATATCATTTTTGCGCGTGTTTACCGACGAAAACGACAAAATGAATCTTTCGCTGAAGGACATCGACGGCTCGGTGCTCGTAATCTCTAACTTTACGCTCTGCGCCGACTGCTCGCACGGCAGACGCCCGAGCTTTATCGCCGCCGCCCGTCCCGAAAAGGCGGAGCCGCTCTATGAGTATTTCTGCAAGGTGATGCTCGATAACGGCGTAAAAAGCGTAGAAAAGGGCGTTTTCGGCGCGGATATGCAGGTGTCGCTTACAAACGACGGCCCCGTAACTATAGATATAAATACTAAGGACTTAAAAATATGACAGATATAAAAATTTATCCCGTGACAGAGATCGGAACGAACTGCTCCTATATCGTTGACGAGGCGACAGGCAAGGCGGCTGTGGTAGATCCCGGCGGAAAATCCGAAAAGCTTATTTCTCAGATAAAAAAAGACGGCGGAAAGCTTGAGTATGTTCCGCTCACCCACGGTCACTATGATCACATCGGCTACGCAAAGCCGCTCGCGGATATGTTCGGGGCGAAGATAATCACGGGCAAAAATAATAATAAGTTTTTAAGCGACCCGACGCTGTCGGGCGTGGCGAAGCATTTTCTTGATATTCCTCCGTTTTCCGCCGATATACTGCTCGACGACGGCGATACATTTATGCTCGGCGAGACTGAGATAACATATTACTACACGCCCGGCCACACAAGCGGCTGCGGTATCTTTTTGTTTGACGATATTATGATTTGCGGAGATCTGCTTTTCCGCCAATCCTGCGGCAGAACAGACCTGCCCACGGGCGACGACTATACTATTACTCAGTCGCTGAAAAGGCTAAAGGAGCTCGACGGAGATTACAACGTTATCCCCGGTCACGGACCGCTCACGACGCTTGAATATGAGCGCAGGTACAATCCGTATATGAGAGGCTTGTAATATGGATCTGTACGTCAAAAACAACCGTTTTTGGTTTGAGCTCGAAAACCTGACGAGGCTGTTTTTCCCGAATGAGAAGATAAATGTTTTTAAGGAGTTCAAGGCTCTGACTCCGCCTTATGTCTTTTCCGAGCTGTCCGACAAGATCACCGTCAGGGTGCAGATCGCGGATTTTTGCAGGGAAGAGACTGCCGAGATCAGGGGCGACGATACGCTCGACGAGCTGTCAACGGTTTCTCTGCTCTATAAGATCCTGCGCGATTACAGCCAAATCTCACAGCCGTGGGGCTTGCTGACGGGCGTAAGGCCGGTAAAGCTGCTGCGCAAAATCAGCGAAGAGATCGGTATGGACAACGCCGTAAAGCGATTTAC
This sequence comes from uncultured Ruminococcus sp., assembly GCA_902798605.1. The sequence goes on from CADBXH010000071.1 coordinate 28,443, forward strand.
CGACGATTTTTTTGTCAGCGAAGAAAAGGCGCGGCTCGCCCGAATGACCGAGCAAAACGAGCGGAAGATACTCTCGCTCTCAAGGCCGGAATCGTTCAGCCTGTACGTGGGCATACCGTTTTGTCCGTCAAGGTGCAGCTACTGCTCGTTTGTGATGTCGTCGATAGAGCGCGCACAAAAGCTGATAGAGCCGTATGTCGACCTGCTCTGTGAGGAGCTCAAGGCCACGGCAAAGGCGGCAAAGGATCTCGGGCTGCGGCTCGAGAGCGTCTACTTCGGCGGCGGTACTCCCACAACGCTCAGCGCGGAACAGCTTAACAAAGTTCTTTCTACAGTCAATTCCGAATTCGATATGAGCACATGCCGCGAGTTCACGGTTGAAGCCGGCAGACCCGATACCATAACGAGGGACAAACTTAATTCTTTAAAAGAAAATAACGTCAGCAGGATCAGCATTAATCCCCAGACCGTCAGCGATGATGTTCTTAAAGCGATCGGCAGAAAACACACCGCCGCTCAGCTTTACGAGGCGTTCGACCTCGCGCGGCAGTGCGGGTTCAACAATATAAACACAGACCTGATCGCGGGGCTCCCGACCGATACGCTCGAGAGCTTTCAAACCTCGCTCGACTCAATGCTCGACCTCAGCGCCGAGTGTATCACCGTCCATACTTTATGTATGAAGCGCGCTTCTAACCTTACTATGGACGGCAAGATGTTGAACAGGGAAGAGGCTCTGACCGCAAGGCGGATGCTCAATTACGCCCAAGGCAGGCTTTTGGATGAGAAATACATACCGTACTACCTCTACCGCCAGACAAGGATGGTCGGCAACCTCGAAAACGTCGGCTGGTCGCTTAAAGGGTACGAGAGTTTGTACAATGTTTATGTAATGGACGAGACCCACACGATCCTCGCCTGCGGGTCGGGAGGAGTAACAAAACTAAAGGACAGCGGCGCGGATTACCTCAAAAGGGTGTTCAATTTTAAGTTCCCCTACGAATACATCGACAGATTTGACGAAATACTCAAAAGAAAAGCCGAAATATACGCATTTTATGCGCAAAATTTGAGTTGATAATTGGATTCAATAGTGATATACTATGAAATAACAAAAATTCATGCGGGCTTTGACCCGTACAGAAAGGTTGGTAATTATGGGAAAATTTGATGAAATTTTAGATGATGTTGTAGTCAACGCCAAAACCGCCGCTTCGGCAGTTTCAAAAAAGGCTGCGATTGTATACGACGCGTCAAAGCACAAGATCTCTGCTGCTGAAATCAGAGGCGAGATCAACAAAAAGCTCAAGGAGTTAGGTAAGTTCACCTACAAGTCAAGAGTTTACGACATTGATATGGAAGAGCAGATCGACGCCGTTATCGCCGAGATCAAGGATCTCAAGGAGAACCTCGATATCATCAACGCTCATATAGATGAGATCACAAATCAGAAGAAGTGCCCGGAGTGCGAAGCTAAGATCCCCAAGAACTCCATTTACTGCAACATCTGCGGTACAAAGCTCGACGAGGCAGAAGAGGACATAAGCGCTGCTGATGTCGCAGACGAAGCTCCCGCAGAGGCTGTTGTTGAGGAAGCCGCAGAGGCTCCCGTTGAGGAAGTTGCCGAGGCTCCCGCAGAGGAAACTGCCGAGTAATCAAAGCTGATATTGCAAACATTTTCTAAACGATTCTTAAACATTACGGTTTGCTGCTGTTTTCTGTCGAGAGACTATGGCAGTTAACAAGCAAACTTCGGAAACGTTTTAAAAAAGGTGATTTAATTTGTCTAAAAAATACAACGCGGTGCGCACCTTCACACAGGATGTATCCGCTTCGTTCATCAAGGGCGCGGCTATTTTGACGATAAGTATGATAATCGTCAAGGTGTTCGGCCTTTTGAACAAGATCGTCTTGGTGTGGATATTCACGCACTGCGGCGCCGGAGGAATGGCGTCCTTCGGTATGGGACTATACGCGAACGCCTACGAGCTGTTTGTCGTCATATTTACCGTTGCCACGGGCGGCCTGCCCATCGCTATTTCGCGTTTGGTGTCGGAAAATATGACCAAAAAGCGATACAAGGACGTGCGGATGATACACAAGATCTCCGTGCCGTTCTTCACTATCATGGGACTCGTTTGTTTTGCGATCGTTTTCGGCGCAAGCATCCCATACTCGCAGTACGTTATCAAGTCTCCGTATGCCGTTTACGGTATGATGTGTTTGGCGCCAACGGTCTTTTTCGGCTGTCTTGCGTCCGCTTACCGCGGCTATTACGAGGGACAGCGCAATATGGTTCCCACCGCGGTCTCGGATTTTGGTGTGGGGACTCAATTCCAACGCCGCTACCCATTCGTTTTTGGGGATACACTTCCAAAACGAGGACGAGGCGATGCACACTATCATCGCTTTTTCGGTCGCGGGCGCTATTATCGGTATCTCGCTGAGCAGTATGATTTCGTGGCTGTATTATTTCCTGAAATTCAGGATCCAGGGCGACGGAATCCCGCAGGAATACTACGAAAATTCCGTTGAGGCGCGCGAAAAACGCGAGACCTTTATGACGATCATCAAAACCGCTCTGCCTATCGCGGGCGGCGCGCTGGTTATGAGTCTCGCTTCGTGGATAGATTCGATTATTATACAGAATGTTCTGCTCAACCTCGCCCATAACCACGGCGATGTTCTGCGCGAACAGTATCTTAAATTCTACAGTCCCGAGTCTTTCAGAGGCAAGCATGTTACTATCCACACAAACCTCTGGGGCTGCTACGCAAACGCGCTTACCCTTATGCAGCTTGTCACCGCCGTAACGCAGGTGTTCGGTTCTTCCGCTATGCCAAACGTTACAAGCGCGTGGACAAAGGGCGACAAGGGCGAGCTAAGGCAGTCTATCAATACAGTCCTAAAGCTAACGATGATGTTCACGCTGCCAATGGCGTTCGGGCTTGTTGTTCTGGCGCACCCGATAATGGGTCTTGTCTACGGCAAGAGCCCCGAGATAGTCGAGATCGGCGGCAACGTGCTTATGGTAATGGGCTTTACAACGATCTTTACCGCTATCATCACGCCGATCTGTTCAATGATCAACGGCGTCGGCAAGGTAAAGACCCCGATGATCCTCTATATCATCTGTATGATCGTCAAAATCGGAACATCTTGGATATTCGTCAGCATCCCGTCCGTCAATATTCAGGGCGCTACGGCGGGCTCGCTGATCTCTTACGCGTTGATCTGCGTGATCGGAATGTACCTGCTGATCAGGTACACAAAGATAGTTCCGGACTTCCTGTCAACTACTATAAAGCCGCTTATCGGCGCGGCAGTTTGCTCTGCAGTTGCCTTTTTTGTCAATATGTTGATAGAGGGATATATGCCTCACAGGGTGTCAACCATCATTTCTATCCTTGTTGCGGCTGTAGTTTATATTGCAATTTTACTAATATTACGCACATTTTCCGCTCAAGAGGTAAAGATTTTACCAAAAGGCGAAAAAATCGCAAAAACACTTGAAAAACTGCACTTAATTAGTTAAAATAGTATAACGTGGGTTGCAGATTAACCCTCGGTTTACGGAGATGTAAAATATGGACTTTCAGGAAAAACCTAATTACAGTTTTGATGACCTTATCGAGATTGTAAAGATCCTGCGCGCTCCCGGCGGTTGTCCGTGGGACAGGGCGCAGACCCATAAGTCCATCCGCTCCAATCTGATCGAGGAGACCTACGAGGCGGTAGAGGCTATCGACACCGACGACAAAGCTCTGCTTAAGGAAGAGCTCGGAGATGTACTTCTCCAGGTAGCGCTTCACGCGGAGATGGAACGCGAGGAAAACAGCTTTGACATAAACGATATCTGCGACGGTATCTGCAAAAAGCTGATTATCCGCCATCCGCATGTCTTCGGCGACAAAAACGCTTCCGACGCCGACCAGGCTCTGACGAATTGGGACGCTGTAAAAATGCAGACCAAATCGCAGACCACCCAAACGCAGGCAATGCAAAGCGTATCAAAGGCTTTGCCGTCGCTTATGCGATCCGAAAAGGTTCAAAAAAAGGCGGCTAAGGTCGGCTTTGACTGGGACGAAGTTGACGGCGCGCTCGAGAGCTTGACTCAGGAGTGCGAGGAGCTTAAAGCCGCGGTCAAAAACAACGACGCTCAAAATCAATACGAGGAGCTCGGCGACGTGCTGTTTTCAGCCGTAAATGTTTCGCGCTTCTTAAAGATCGACAGCGAAAAGGCGCTCTACGACGCCTGCGACAAATTCATAGACCGTTTTTCAATGGTCGAGGCCCTCGCGAATGAGCGCGGGATCGATATGAAAACGGCATCAATCAGCAAACTTGATTCCCTTTGGGATGAAGTTAAAATTAAAAAAATGGAGGAAAATTAAGATGAAAAAAACAGAACTCATCGCCGCTATTGCTGAGCAGAGCGGTCTTTCAAAGAAAGATGCAGAGAAGGCTCTTTCAGCTACACTCGACACAATCGTAAACGCAGTTGCTGCAGGCGACAAGATCCAGCTCACAGGCTTCGGCACATTTGAGCAGCGCCAGAGAAATGCAAGAACAGGCGTAGACCCCAGAACAGGTAACTCAATCGAGATCCCCGCTTCTAAGGTTCCCGCTTTCAAGGCCGGTAAGGCTTTCAAGGACGTTGTAAATAAGTAATTTGATTTACATTTCGGCTGCTTCTTTTGGGGCAGCCGAACGTTTTTTGCAGGTGTTTTATGAGACTTGATAAATACTTAAAGGTATCGCGCTTGATAAAGCGCAGGACTGTTGCCAACGAAGCCTGCGACGCGGGCAAGGTGGTTGTCAACGGAAAACAGGCGCGCGCCTCATATGATGTAAAAGAGGGAGATATTATCGAGATCACCCTCGGAGCGCGCGTGGTAAAGGTCAAGGTCACAGCGGTCAAAGAGGTAGTCCGCAAGGAAGAAGCCTCAACGATGTACGAACCCGTGATCTAAAGAATAATTTAGGCTAAATCTCCGTATATTTTAGAGAATAAATATACGGAGGTTTTTTATATGGCGGAAAATCTGAAAAAGCACACGCTTATGCTCGACAACCGTTCAAAGCTGATGATCACGGGCGCTCAGGACGTTAACGGCTTTAACGAGGAGACCGTGTCGGTACAGACAGCGGACGGCACGCTCGTGATAAAGGGCAGCGGACTTCATATTGAAAAGCTCAACCTCGACACCGGCGACGTCTGTATTGAGGGCAAGGTAAGCGCTATGCAGTACATAGGCTCGGCGTCAAAGTCAAAGCTTTCTAAGCTGTTCAGGTAAGCGTATGGAGCTAAGCTTTGCGCAGCAATCGACCGCGTTTTTGTACTCGATACCGCTCGGCGCTGTTCTGGGTATAATCTACGGCGCGCTCGCGCTTTTGCGCCACGGATTTAAAATGAAAAAAGGCGCGGTGATCGCGCTCGATATCCTCTATATGCTCTGCTGTTCGTTTTGCGTATTCTTCTTCTCGCTGGGATTCCTTGACGGTTATATCAGGATATATGTAATTTTCGGGTGTCTGATCGGCTTTTTTATATACAGGCTGACCATAGGCAGAATTCTAAAAAGAATACTTGAACCCATATTTTTGATAACAATAAAGATAATTGCGGCAATTTTAACAAAAATTAAAATAATTGCAAAAAAGCTATTGAAAATTGGTTGTGGAATATTGTATAATGTATATGGTAGAATAGTATTGTTTATGAGTGCGAATATATGTAATAAAGACAGAAGGAATAAATATGTCAAAATACGCAAGAAAAAAGGAAAGCGTTGACTTCGACGAAGAGATGGCTGAGTTCAAAAAATCTCACGGTCCAAAAGAAGTCAAGCCCGTTAAGAAAAAAAGAAAAAAGAGATATATTTTGCTTTATCTCGCCGCTATCGGCTTCGCGTTTTACGCTGTTATCACAATCATCAACCAAAACGTGAAGATAGCCGAAAAAAAGGCGGAGCTCAGCGAATTGGAACAGCAGATCAATGTTGTTGAGATCCAGTCCCAGTATCTTGAAAAGGTACGAGGATATGAGGGCAAGCAGCGTTCTGAATATATGGAAAAAATCGCCAAGGAGGATCTTGGCTATGTCGGCGAAGGTGAGAGGATATTCATCAACGTCGCGGGCGATCAATAGGGCAGAAAGGTTAAAAGCCGACCGCAGGGTTGGCATAGGGGTACAAATTTTTTATGGCAATTGAAGTCGGAATGATTTTGGAAGGCAAGGTTTCGGGAATAACAAAGTTCGGCGCGTTTGTCGATCTTCCCGATTCAAAAACAGGTATGGTACATATTTCGGAGGTCGCGCCGACATATATCAGCGAGATAAGCGATTATGTCAAGGTGGGCGACACCGTAAATGTAAAGGTTATCGGCTTAGATAACGGCAAAATCAAGCTCTCTATGAAGCAGGCGCTTCCAAAGGAGCAGCAAAAGCGAACCAAGCCGTCCAATAAAAGGAACGAACGCCCCAAAAGAGAGCCCTACAAGCCCGCTCCGCCGGTGACGTCACCCGGGAATTTTGAGTGGCAGAGCTCACGCAAAAGCGCTCCGTCATCGTTTGAGGATATGATGTCGAGGTTCAAGCAGACAAGCGAGGACAAGATATCCGACCTAAAACGCGGAGAAAGCCGCGGCTACAGCCGCCGCGGCAACGGCAACGGCAGAAGATAGACCGCACAGTATTCCTTTACTGTGTAGGGGCGCACCCGTGTGAAATTCCCCTATCAGGGCAATGTCGTCAACTTAAGAAATAATCGCATACTTTTCCTTGCCATTGTAGGGGAGCACCCGCGTGTGCTCCCGAGGGCCCTACAATGGCAAGGAAAAGTATGCGATTATTTCTTAAGTTGACGACATTGCCTATCAGGGGAAATGCCGCGTTAAGCGGCAAAAGGGTTGCCGTCCGGCTACGGGCGCCCGAGAACGGTAACTTATTTCTAATCAGCATTATTTTGGCGTTTTCATCGCCAATCAGATATAAAACATAATAAGGGAGGCAATTTTAATGAAAATCACCTACACAGCAAGAAAAGTCAACCTCAGAGATAATTTTAAGGAAAGAGTTGAAAAAAAGCTTGCAAAATTCAACAAGCTCTTTTCGGAGGACGCTACCGCAAATGTTGTTGTCACCCTTGAAAAGAACCGCCAGACCGTAGAGATCACCATCCGCGATCATTCTATGGTTTACCGCGCGGAGAGCACGATGCCCGAGATGAACGACGCACTTGACCGCGATATCGACATCCTCAAGCGCCAGATCCGCAAGAACAAAACAAAGCTTGAAAAGCGCATCAAGTCCGGCAGCATCGAAACGATCATCGCCGATCTTCCCGTGGAAGAAGTGCCCGAGGAGGAAGAGTACAACGTTGTGCGCAAAAAGCAGGTCATCGTTAAACCCGTTACCGTTGACGAGGCTATCCTTGAGATGAATATGGTCAACCACGATTTTTATATGTTCATCAACGCGGAGACCTCAGAGGTGAACGTAGTTTATAAGCGCGCCGACGGCAACTACGGTGTACTTGAACCCGCAAATGACTAAATAAAACGCTATGGGGGGCGGACATAAGTCCGCCCTTATTTTCTGTAAGGAATACATACTATGGATATGACTTTTACCGCGCCGTGCATTTTCGGGCTTGAGGGTCTGTGCGCGAACGAGCTTAAATTTTTGGGAATAGAAAATGTCCGAGCCGAAAACGGCAGGGTGCTTTTTGACGGCGATTTTTCAACTATGGCAAAAGCGAATATAAACTCGCGCTACGCCGAGCGCATATTGATTTTGCTCGCGGAGTTCGAGGCGACTACCTTTGACGAGCTGTTTGAGAACGTCAGGAATATCGAATGGGAAAGCTTTATCGGTATGTCCGACGCCTTCCCCGTTAAGGGAAGTTGCCTGAGCTCAAAGCTTATGAGCGTTCCCGACTGCCAAAAGATAATCAAAAAAGCCGTCGCTGAGCGTCTGTCGCACCGCTATATGCTCTCTTGGTTTGAAGAAACGGGACCTGTACACCAAATACAATTCCTGATTTTGAAGGACAGAGTCAGCATTATGCTCGACACCTCGGGAGCGGGGCTCCACAAAAGGGGATACCGCGCCGACTCAAATGACGCGCCGATAAAGGAGACCTTAGCCGCGGCAATGGCGGAGCTCGCACGAGTCAGACCGAACCATTTTGTGATCGACCCGATGTGCGGCAGCGGCACCATTTTGATAGAGGCTGCGCAAAAGGCTCTGAAGATCGCGCCGGGGATAAGCAGATATTTTTCCTGCGAAAAATGGAGCTGTGTTCCCGACGGAGTCTTTGAAAGTGAGCGTGAGCTTGCAAAATCAAAGGAAAATTTAGACTGCGATTTTCGCGCCGAGGGATATGACATAGACCCCGAAGCTCTCAAAACCGCTGAACAAAACGCTAAAATCGCGGGGGTAGGGGACAGGATAAGCTTTTCTATCCGCGACATTAAGGATCACGTTCAGCCCGAGGGCTATGCGACTATAATAACTAACCCGCCCTACGGAGAAAGGCTGCTCGACATAACCGAGGCGGAAAAGCTCTATAAGATAATGGGGGAGAAGTTTGTCCGCGAAAAAGGCAAGAGCTATACAGTAATAACACCCGACGATGATTTTGAAAAGATTTTCGGCAGAAAAGCCGACAAGCGCCGCAAGGTATACAACGGCACGTTAAAATGTCAAATATATATGTACTATAAATAAACAGCTGTCATTCTGAGCGTTAGCGAAGAATGACATTGCTTTTTTAATTGGCGTTTTATCTATATAAAACCCCATAGTGACAAAACCTTTAATTATTATGTCAATTTTTCTTGGATTTCCGCAAAATAACTTGACTTTGAGCGTATTTCTATTATAATTAAATTGGTATTTTATAATAGACTTACTATGATTATCTTTAAGGTGGATTATGGAAAAATCAGTTTTGTGCAGACTAAACTCTGCGTCAGCTAAATATCCCGACAAAATCATATTCAAGGATCCCGACAACAGCCTGACCTTTGCTGAGTTCAACGAGCTTACAAGGTCGATCGGCACATACCTTGCGGGTATCGCCGAGCCCGGCAGTCCTGTTGTTGTGATGTCGGGCAGACACGTCTACACTCCTGCATGCTTTTTGGGAGCTGTTAGAGCGGGCTGTTTTTACGCCCCGATGGACGGAGATATGCCCGTTACAAGGCTAAACCAGATCTTGGGCGTTATAAAGTCGAACATTATGCTTGTCGACAAGGCTCACCTCGAGACCGCTCAAAGCCTTGAATTTGACGGACAGATCATTGTTATGGAGGATATCCTCGACACCCCCGCGGATGACGAGCTCCTGAACAGCAGGGAAGAGGGCCTTATCTGCACCGCTCCGCTCTATGTCATCTTTACCTCGGGCTCAACAGGCGTGCCCAAGGGCGTTATCACCTCGCACCAGTCGCTTATGACATACATTGACTCGGTCAGCAAGGTGCTCTCGATCGACGACACCGATACCTTCGGCAATCAGTCGCCGCTTGATTACATCGCCGCTGTCAGGGATATTTATTTCCCGATCAGCTTCGGCGCGTCGACATTTATCATTCCCAAGAACGAGTTTGCCGTTCCCACACAGCTTTTTGATACTCTCAACCGCGAGAAGATCACAGCTCTGTGCTGGAGTGTTGCGGGCGTTGAGCTCCCGGCAAAGCTGGGCGCGTTTGACGTAAGCAAACCCGAATACCTCAAAAAGCTCTGCTTCTCGGGTTCTGTAATGCCCTGCAAATATCTCAAGATTTGGCAGGAGAACCTTCCCGACGTGCTCTACGTAAACCAGTACGGCCCCACCGAGGCTACGGCTTCATGCACCTACTACATCGTAGAGGAAAAGGTGGATGACGATACGGTTTTGCCGATAGGCAAGCCTTACGATAACTATCGCATTATGCTGCTCAACGAGGACAACACTCCCACCGAGCAGGGAAAAACAGGCGAGATTTGCGTAAGCGGACCTATCCTCGCCCTCGGTTACTACGGCAACGCCGAGTACACCGAAAAGTCATTTATCCAAAATCCGCTCAACCCCAACTACCGTGAGCTCATTTACAAAACGGGCGACCTCGGAAGCTTCGGCGAAGACGGTCTGCTGCATTTCCACGGCAGAAAGGACAGACAGATCAAGCACCTCGGCCACCGCATAGAGCTCGGCGAGATCGAAGAAGCCGCAAAGAAGATCGACGGCGTTAGTGACTGCTGCTCGCTCTACAACAAGCCAAAGGAGCACCTCTACCTGTTCTATACGGGCGACGCGACCTCAAAGGACATCGTCATTGATTTCAGAAAGAATATGCCTGCGTTTATGGTTCCGCGCAAGCTTGTCAACCTCGACAAGCTGCCGACCCTGCCCAACGGCAAAATTGATATGCAGACATTAAAATCATATTTCAAATAAAGAATTAAAAAGGAGATTATATCATGGATGAATTAATGGAAATCTTACAGGAACTCAGACCCGACGTAGATTTTGAGAACGAAACCGCACTTATCACAGACGGAATCCTCGACTCATTCGACATCGTTGCTCTCGTAGGCGAGCTCAACGATGAGTTTGACATCGAGATCAAACCCAACAACCTTGTGCCCGAAAACTTCAACTCGGCAAAGGCTATGTACGCTCTTATCCAAGAGCTCCAGGACGAATAATATGAACGAGCAAAAGTTAAGGGAGCTCCTCCCGAGCGTGTCTACGCCGTCGTACATCTTCGACCTCGACCTGTTTAATCAGCGCGCCGAGCTTGTTCACAAGTATTTCGGCGACAAGGTCGGAATGTGCTTTTCGATAAAAGCGAATTGCAGCCCCGGCGAGCTTACGATTTGCGAGAAAACCGGCATAGATATGCAGAAAATCATTTTCTCGGGCGTTAACAAAACCTATGAGGACGTTGAGCGCGCCGCGGACGACGGCGTCGGTACCTTTACCGCCGAGAGCTATCTGCACCTTGACCTCATCAACGACGCGGCGATCAGGCGCAACACGGTTTTCCCCGTGCTGGTGCGCGTGACCGACATTAAGGGCGGCAGCCAGTTCGGTATGGATGAGGCCGATGTGCTCGATATAATCAAAAACCGCAATGACTACAAGGGCGTTGAGATAGTGGGCATTCACTACTTCACAGGCACGCAAAAGCGCAAGGCTAAGCCGATAATCCGCGAGCTTGACTATATCGCCGACCTGCTCAAAAGGCTCAAGGACGAGTATGATTTTACCGCCGAGCGCGTTGAGTACGGCACCGGTCTTGCGGTGGATTACTTTGCCGACAACGCCGATGAGCTCGAAGAAGAGCGACTTTCGGAAATCAGCGAAAAGCTCCGCGAGACAGCCGAGCTTTGCGAGCTCACAGTGGAGATGGGCAGATTTTTTGCCGCTCCCTGCGGATATTACCTGACAAAAGTTATGGACGTCAAGACTAACCAGGGCATCAACTACGCTGTTGTTGACGGCGGAATGAACCAGCTAAAGTATGACGGCCAGCTCCAGGGTATGCAGATACCTAAAATAATTCAGTTAAAGAATAATAACACTCCCGATGACGTTCAGCCGTGGACTCTCTGCGGCAGTCTTTGCACCACAGCGGACGTACTTTGCCGCAACGTAGAGCTCAACTCGCTCGAGATCGGCGACGTCCTCGTGTTCTGCAGAACGGGAGCCTACTCCTCAATGGAGGGTATGGCGGTGTTCCTCAGCAGAGAAATGCCCGTTATCTCTGAGTATTCGGAGCAAAACGGACTGACTATCCTGCGCGAAAAGCTACTGTCAGATGTTTTTAATACACCTAAAAGATAATTCTCTTTTAGAATTATAACGCATAAATTCAACAGATTTGGGGATGTAATTTTGACCTATACCTCAATAAACTTTATATTTTTTGTACTGGTAACGGCGCTGCTTTACTTCGCCTTTCCTCCTAAATTTAAAAAGCATAAGTGGGTCGTACTGCTCGCGGCGAGTATATTCTTTTACCTCGTAGCGGGCTACAGGTACGCTATGTTTATCCTGTTTACCGCGCTGAGCACCTATCTTATAGGTCTGTGGATAGACAAGATATCAAAGAACTCCAAGGCGGTTCTAAAGAAGAACAAGGCCGAGTGGAGCAGAGAAGACAAAAAGAAGTACAAGAACAAAATCAAGGTGCAAAAGCGCCTTGTAATGAGCCTCGCGCTCGTTTTGAATTTCGGAATTCTGGCGTTCTTAAAGTACTTCAACTTCTTCTCGGGCAGCCTCAACGACATTTTGGGCAGCTTCGGAATAGATTTTTCCGCTCCTACCTTGGCGTTGTTTTTACCTCTCGGTATCTCGTTCTACACCTTCCAGTCGATGGGCTACATCGTAGACGTCTACCGCGAAAAGACTCCCGCCCAGCGCAATCCGCTCAAATTACTGCTGTTCGTATCGTTCTTCCCGCAGATCGTGCAGGGACCTATCAGCATATACGACCAGCTTGCGCATCAGCTGTATGAACCCCACAGCTTTGACTTCACGCGCTTTAAGCACGGAATGATGCTCATCCTCTGGGGCTTCTTCAAAAAGCTGATAATCGCCGACCGCGCTGTTATAGCTATAACCGCGGTGCAGGGTAATTACGACGCATACGGCGGCTCAACGCTTCTGTTCACGGTTCTGCTCTATTCCGTACAGCTCTACGCCGATTTCTCGGGCGGTATCGACATTTCCCGAGGCGTGGCGCAGATTTTCGGCATAGATATGATAGACAACTTCAAGCGTCCGTACTTCTCGAAGTCGATCAACGAATACTGGCGCAGATGGCATATTTCGCTCGGCGCTTGGCTGAAGAACTACCTGTTCTATCCGCTCGCGATGTCAAATCTTTTCATCACCGCGAGCAAAAAGATGAAGGGTACACGCTTTGGCAAGACCGCCGCGGGCGCGCACATCTCAAAGGTGCTTCCCACCAGCATAGCGTCGCTGATAGTATTCCTCGTAGTGGGAATCTGGCACGGCGCGGACTGGAAATATGTCGGCTTCGGCTTGTGGAACGGACTCATCATTATGATAAGCATCCTGCTCCAGCCCGTATTTGACGTGATGCTCAAAAAGCTTCACATCAAACCCAAGGCGATTTGGTGGGGCGTGTTCCAGATGCTCCGTACCTTTATCATCGTTTTGGTCGGTTATGTGTTCGACATAGCTCCGGACTTTGGTCAGGCGATGAACACGTTCCGTCTGATATTTACCGGTCAGAATTTGACCGTTGCCCGCGCTCAGATCAGCGAGCTCGGAATTGGCAAAAAGGATTTTATCGTAATTATCGTCGGAATCATCATAATCTTCACGGCAAGCGTTATCCAGGAACGCCATCCGCAGACCACGATCCGCGCGATGCTCGACAAAAGGTCGTTTGCGCTGCGGTTTGCTCTCATATTCCTCGGAGTAATGGCAGTGATTATTTTCGGCATCTACGGTTCGGGCTACAACCCCGCGGACTTTGTATACATGCAATTTTAGAGGCGATTTAATTTATTATGAAAAAAAAGCTATACATCACAAGGGCAATAAGGATAATTGCTCTGGGGCTTGCCGTTTTGGCTTGCACGCTGCTGCTGCAGCGCTTTGTGCTTGTCCATTACGACGGCAACAGAATGAGGCTTGACGGATATTACCTCGAGGAAAAGGATTCACTTGACGTAGTGTTCATAGGAGCGAGCGACTGCTACGCGAGCTTTATTCCGGGCATGGCGTATGAAAAGTACGGCTTTACAAGCTTTGCTTACGCCACCGCGTCGGCAACGGCGGGAGCCTCAAAGACAATGGTAAAAGAGGTTTTGCGCACACAAAACCCGCAGAAGATCGTGATCGAGATCAACGCGTTTCTTTACGGCTTTGATAACGACAACAAGCTCTCGAGCGTGCGCAATTATATCGACAACGTGCCCTTTAATGAGAATAAATTAGAATATCTCCAAAGCGGAGCGGTTCCCATCGATCCCGACGCGGTAAATCAATCGCCTATGGGCGATCAGCCGCTTGAGGTCAAGGACGAGCTTATCGAGTACTATATTCCGCTTGTAAAGTACCACAGCACGTGGAACGACTATCCCGACCCCTCGGGCAAGTATTTAAGCCAGACGATAACTCAGCATATGGACGGCGCGACAAAGCTCAAGGGCTACCGTACGCAGACGGCTAAGTTCACTCCCGAGCCGGGTTATCCGTGCATCAACAACACCCTCGCGAACAACAACAAAAAGCTTGCGCTGATTCCCCAGTACGATCAAAAGCTTCGCGAGTTCCTTCAGTTCCTGAAGGACGAGGGATTGTCTGACAAGGTCATCTTTATCCGCATGCCGCACTCGGTCGATGCGTCGACCTACGGCCGCTTCAAGCGCGCCAACGAGGCAGGGGATATAATTAAAAGCTACGGCTTTGAATTTATCAACTTTGAGCGCGACCCAAAAACCCTCGCGTATCCTACAAGCGATTACTACAACATTGACCACCTCAATATCTACGGCGCGGAAAAGTTCACAACCTACTTTGGCGATATGCTGGTCAATAAGTACGGCGTAAAGCCGACGGAAAAGTCCGACAAGCAAAAGGCGAATTGGGACACCGCGGCAGAGTATTACCACAGGCTTTATGATTACTGCGATCATTACATCAATAACGAGTACGTAAAGACCGGCCATATCCAAACGCTCGAAGAGAACAAGGTGGTAATGACGTATATCGACAACTACGCCGAAAAAGGCGAGATGCCAGAGATAAAAGTAAACGCCACAGTCCCGACCGACGAGCCGGAGGTGTAGAGAGTAAAATTCGCCTGCGGCGAGTGAATAAATGTATATTAAGCTGTTGACAGTAAAATGTCAGCAGCTTTTTGTTTTAAATGTAGGGGAGCACCCGTGTGTGCTCCCGATTTTTTTTCGTCATTCTATACACAATTACGCTTAAACATTTATACAAAACAACGGATAAAATTTCTGTTGGTCACATAAATATTCTATAAAAGAACGATAAACAATATTTTAAACAAATAATTAAAAATAAACAAAAAAGTATTGAAAATAGTTAAAATTAATGTTATAATTAATCTAACTAAATGTGGGTTGTTATACCCTTTTTCAGCCGGTATCGTTGGCAAATGTTGTGCTCGGGTAAGTTTTGGGCGCGGCGCTTGGCGGTATCACTGAGGGTCAGGCAGTAAAAGCTGAACGTCCGACGAATCAGGATTGTTAAAGTCGTTAGTCGTGAGCCGTTAGAAACGGTAAACCACACTGACGGCTGACGACTGACGACTGACGGCACTTCGGCAAAGGGAATAAAACCACATTAAGGCAAACATATTTTTAATAGGCAAACGAGTTCTATAACCACAGCACATCTACACCCGGTCAGGGAGATTGGAAGCAGTACACAAAGAGCACAAGCTCCAACCACTTTGAAGCTTCGCTTGGTACAAGTGTTACGAACAACCCCAACCTTTATTCCGATATCAATGCTACTTTCTACGATTATTACACAAACGGCGAATACGGCGGCAGTTGGTACAGCAGTATCACAGACAATGAAGGTTGGATTAGCGGTAATTGGGACAGAAACCCGTACACACAGTTCAACACATCTTTATCCGAATATGCTACTTTAAGCTTACAACGGGAAATAAACCTGAAAATGTTTATCAGTACGACACTAAGCTTGTAAGCGTTACCGACACAGTAACAAATCAGCCTAAAACAATCACAGGCGACGATACATTTGAGTTCCTTACAACCAAGACTAACCCCGGTGAATTGGACGCTACCAAGATCAAGGCTGTGTTCAGAAGCACACTCAGCACAAAGAACCTTATTGTGACCAAAAACATTGCTTCCATTACGGATCCCGATGAAGGAGCTAAGTTCACCTACAAGCTGTATGTAGACATCGACGGTTCAAAAACAGGCTATGATTACGCGCAGTATCCTTTGACCTATACCAAGAACGGTACAGTCTACACACTTGATGCTTCGGACGACTACACCTTTACTCTTAAGCAAAATGAAGTAGCGATTTTCAGCGGTATTCCCGAAGGCGCGCTCGTCAAGCTTGAAGAAACCGATCCCGGAGATTATAACTTTGGCGACATTGCGGTAAAGAACTCCGCGAACGCAGATGTTATTACAAATGAGGTATCAGGTTCAAATGCTGTAATCTTTACCCTCAGCGACAACGATACTGCTACCGTTACCAACACACCTTACAACTATGTTTTAACATATGTTTACAACAGCCGTCTTTGGGGGAGACAGACATATACCGTAAGCGGATATTTCACCGCAAAGGATTTCTATGAAGATCCGGACAATACAGACGGTTATGTTCAGTTAGCTACCGTAACAGATGATACAACAAGTCAAGACTGCACAGGACTTGAATTCGCGAATAAGACCAGACAGGAAGTTTTCCTTGCCAATAACGGTCCGTTCGAGGATAACTTCAGAAAGGTTCTCAGTTGGAAGTATTCTGATGCAACAGTAAAGTATTATGATAAAAACAAGCAGCTTTCTGTTGTAATTAACGCCCAAGAGGATCATGACGAATTTGTAGATATTTACCTTCAAATTCCGTTTGGAATTGTGTATACTGATAACGGGTATTCGCTTACAGGTGTACTTCGAGACGGATGTCCCGTAAAAGGCGATAACCAGACAACATACTTAACTACTTTGTACGAGACAACTTATAGACTTAATAATTCGAGCACAGCGGATCCGATTTATGTTGAAGTTCCTCATGCAATTTATGACGGAGACACCAAAAAGTACTTTAGTTACTGGAGCATGAAGGACGAATACGGTATTGAAATTGAACGTTGCTATAACGTTAAGCTCAACTATGTATTCTGGCTTGAAAAAACCTTCGCAACTCCCGTTTATGAATCCGAAAGCTATGACAGTCATCATATGGCGGTCGATGACGATGACTTTGCGACAATTCAGTGGCTTGAAAATTCGAGAAACCAGTGGAATATGAACGGCGGCGGCGACATAGTTAAGAATACATGGAAGCCCCAGGACGACAGAATAATTGCCGACTTTGTTCTTTCATATAATTACCAAAACGTAATGCTTCATGATTATGCCGAAAAGTATAAAACCGGCTTAATCATTGAAACTCTCGATGAGCTTGACGTAAATGAATCAGGATCTTACTACACCAAGGCTAATAACGCGACTGAAGGTAGTGATAACTATAAAGCTATTTATCACGCCAAAAATGCTGACGAAGGCAAACCCGAGGCGGAAGCTATGATCAAAACATACATTGATAATAATAATAAGACCGGCGAATCGGGTAACTACTTGATCTCTGAGGTTGATACTTCAACACTCGACAGCAAGAGCCGTATTGAGTATTACTACACCTTCGCTAATATCAAGCATACCGACGGAAGCGAAACACCACGTAAGAACTATGTATACAGAGCATATTCGTACCTGTATAGTGCCGAAACAAAACAGGTTGCTGATGTTATCGTTTGTACCGCAAATTGCGGCAAAGGCCATTTATGTTGTCGGCGGTTATTCCTACACAATAATTAACGATGAAACAATATCGCTTTGCGGTTGGGATTACAGAACCCCCGGTTTGAATGTTCCCGATTCGATTGCAAACAGATATGTTGCGGAAATTTCGGATAATGCGTTTAACGGAGACACAAACTTAACAAGCGTAAATTTTGAAGATGCTGTTCGTCTGAAAAAAATCGGAAGATATTCTTTTGCCGACTGTACATCGCTGACAGGCGAGGTGGTTATTCCAGAATCAGTAACAACAATGCAAATTTCCGCGTTTCAGGGATGTTCCTCGCTGGAATCGGTTGTTATCAATGCCGGTATTTCAACAGTGTACAATCAAACCTTCTACAAATGCACCTCGTTAAGCAGTGTTACGTTAAATGATAACATTACTACAATCAGAGAATATGCGTTTGCGGACTGTCCTAATCTGACTTATTTGGCTATCCCGGAATCTGTAACACAAATCTACAATTCCTCTTTCGAAAACGACAACAACCTCACCCTCGGCGTGTGGTTCGGCTCTTATAGCTATGAATACGCCCAATCGCACAACATCCCCTACATCCTGCTTGACGGTCCAAAGACCGGCGACGCTAACGGTGACGGTATGGTCGATGTTTTTGACGCTACCGAGATCCAGAAGTTTGCTGCCGAGATGATCGAGCTTACCGACGAGCAGTTTGAGCTGGCGGATATCAACGATGACGGATTTGTCGATGTTATGGACGCGCTTCTCGTTCAGAAGTATGTCGTCGGAAAATACGACATCCCGCCGATAATTTATAACAGCTAAAAGTGATTAATCAAAAAACAGGCTCACGTTTTGTGAGCCTGTAATTTTCGGAGGGCGTTTTGAAGTACA
>CADBXH010000072.1:0-9521 GCA_902798605.1 uncultured Ruminococcus sp.
TCGGCAAGCTGATGCGTTTCGTCAAGTATGCTCTGGATTTCAAGCTCCTTGAGCAGGTCGTTTTTCTTTTCCTGCTCTTTGTTGAGGTCAGACAAAACTTTCACATCCTTTTTGTTTATTGCGTTAGCGCGCCCGCGGTTTTACCTTCCTTTTGCCGCGTGGTACATCAGTATTCCCGCGGCTACCGAGGCGTTCAGCGAATTGATCTTGCCCTTCATCGGAAGCGACACTATCACATCGCATTTTTGGCGGACAAGGCGTGACATCCCCTTGCCCTCGTTGCCTATTACAATGGCGCAAGCGCCTGATAAATCGGTTTTTGTGTAGTCCTCGCCGTCCATATCGGCTCCGTAGACCCAAACTCCGCGCTGCTTTAGTTCGTCAAGCAGATTCGCGATGTTTGTCACCCTGGCGACGCGCATATACTCGACCGCGCCCGCGGAGGCTTTTCCCACAACATAACTCAGTCCCGCGCTGCGCCGCTTGGGGACGATGACCCCGTGAACTCCCGCGCACTCGGCTGTCCTGATTATAGCGCCGAGGTTGTGCGGATCCTCGATCTCGTCGAGTACAACGATGAACGGCGGCTCGTCAAGCTCTGCCGCGTATTCAAAAATATCGTCTACCGTGCAGTAATCCTTGACGGCGGCAAAGGCTGCGATACCCTGATGGTTTGAGGAGCCTGTGAGGTAGTCGAGCTTTGTGCGGTCGACATCTTTAACGGGGATCTGCCTGTCCTTTGCTTTCGCAAGTATCCCCACGACCGCGCCGCTTTTTTCGCCGCGCGCAACGAGAATCTTGTCGATCGGCCTACCCGAGCGGATAGCTTCGCTCACCGGATTTCTGCCGGAGATTATGTCGGATCTGACTTCGTTGTTATTATCCTTCATATTTTTATTCACCTATAATCTATATTCCATACTATTATAACACATATTTTCGGATTTTAACAGTCTTTTGTACAAATTATTTATGAAATATAGTATATCGCGTCGAGTTCAGCCGCTCCGAGGTCAAAATGATTCGGGATTATCCCGTAAATCCCCGTATGAGGGTCGCGGAAGACCGGATTTTCCGGCGGGAACGGAGTGAAGCTGAAATATACCGCCCAAAATAAAAAGAGCAGGAATACCGACACGGGGAACAGCGGTGAGAGGTCAAATTTTGAGCTATATAGGAAAAGTGAAAGCGCAAATGATAAGACAACGCAGATAACCGCAACAATAATACCCGGCTTGTCATAACCGAGGAGAAGCCTTATACCGATGTAGGATAACCCCAAAGAATACAGCGTTATCGTTTTAACAACCGTGAACCTGTGCATATGCGGCGAAAGGCTTAAAAGCTCGATCATCCCCCAAATCAGGTACGGCAAAAGCAGAGTCTTGCAGGATTCCCATACGCTTTGGTTGACGCTGCCGAACATCATACCGATCAGATTCCCGCCGCAAAGGCTGTTCAGCTTTGACATAAAAAGAGAGCTCAACAAAACAAAAAATACTCCGACGATTTCTGTTATAAGCAGAGCTTTTGAGCGTATATTCAAAGATTCGACACCCCGTTACAATTATTACAATAATGTATTATTTCTAAGCGGAATTAAAAGCGGGCAAATAAATTTCTTTGTCCGAAAATATACATCTTGTATATTTCTTTATTTTCAAAAAAATGTGGAAAACTATGTTGAAAGTGTTAAACACAAGTTAAACACACCGCCTAAATATCCCGAATATTAAGCTGATAAACCCATATATAGTGTTTTTAATGATTTCCACATAGATTTCAACATAAAAAAGAGACCAAAAAACAAATACAAATAGTAATAATTACTTGTCAATGACAATTTTAAAGTTTATTTATTACAAATTTTCAAGGCGTGCAAGAAATCACCATAATCACCGATAAAAAAACAGGTTCACCGTGATAACGCTCATAATTGCGGCGGTAAGGTCAGCGGCAATTGCGGCAATCAGTGTGTGGCGGATATTTTTTATCCGTATGCACCCGTAATACATCGTCGTGGCGTAAAAGGTTGTCTCGCTTGAGCCTGCCAAAACGCTCGCGACCCTGCCCGCAAAGCTGTCGGGGCCGCTTGAATCAAAAACCTGAACAAGCAGCGCGGTCGAACCGCTCCCCGATACGGGGCGAAGCAGAGCCATAGGTACAAGCTCATTCGGAAAACCGAGGAAGTCGGCAACGGGCTTTACAGCGTTGCAAATAACATCCACAGCTCCGCTTGTCTTTAACAGGCTGACGGCGAACACGAGCCCTAAGATCGACGGGGCGATGGTGTACAGTGTAGCAAAGCCTTCCTTAGCTCCCGCGATGAATTCGTCAAAAACCGCAACACGCCTGATTATTCCGAAGATTATTATTACTGCCGCGAATACGGGCATTACCAGTTCCAAAATATCACCTTATCCTGTGCCTGTTTAACTTATTTCCGAAGCAGGCGATGATCAGCGCGACCGCCAGCGCACAGCCCGAGCTTATCCATACGGGAGCTATTATCTCAAACGGCGCGCTGCTGCCGTAGCTCTGCCGCAGGGTCGCGAGCATAGTCGGCAAAAGCTGCATCGAGGCGGTGTTCATAACAACAAAGATGACCATCTCCTCGCTCGCGGTAGTGCCGTAATTATTCAGCTTTTGCAGCTCTCCCATCGCTTTTAGACCGAGCGGCGTGGCGGTGTTGCCGAGCCCGAGCAAATTCGCGGTAAGGTTCATCGTCACGCACTTGAACGCCTCGCTTTTTTTATCGAGCCGCGGAAAAAGCGGGCCCAGCAGGGGAGAGAACAGCTTTGCGATTATTTCGGTCAAGCCGCTTTTTGAAGCGATACGCATTATCCCCGACCACAGACAGATGACCCCCGCGAGCGTGATGATAAGCTCGACCGCCGACGCGGCGCTGTCGATGAACGCGGACGACAGATTATCCGTATTGCCGAGGATTATCGAGCAAATAACGCTCAATACGACAATAAAGCTCCAAACGTAGTTTAGCATAGCCACCTCGATGTGCAAAAAATGTAAAATATAGGCAAATACAATAAAATTATAGAAACTTTTCATATATAATTGACAAATATGCAGAACAATGTTATTATATATACAAATCAGTAGAAAGGGTGAGAATATGAGTTTCACATATTTTAGAGAAATCGACAGGCTTGGAAGAGTTGTTATCCCAATGGATATGCGCAAAAGTCTTTCAATCAACGCGGGTGACGTTCTGAAGATCAGCGCTGACGATGAAAAAATCACCCTTCAAAAAGCGGAAAATAAGTGTGTATTTTGCAACAGCGGCGAGGATATTATTGAGTATGAGGGCAAGTTTGTCTGCCGCGATTGCATTAAAAAGCTGAGCGGCAAATGATCTGCTGATTAATTATATAGAAAAACGGTAAAAAATATGAGGCTTTACCTTGCCGAGATCAAAGACGTAAAACCCGAGCATATAAATATGATAGACGCCGAGCGCAGAAAAAAGTCCGAAAGATACAGGCTTGAGGACGACAAAAAACGCTGTGTGCTCGGCGGTTTGTTAATGCGGGATTTTTTAGGCGGCACCGATGTTTATGAGGACGAAAACGGCAAGCCGCTCGCCAAAAACGGGGTGTGTTTCAATCTCTCGCACAGCGGAGAATACGTCGCTTTTGCCGTGGGCGATTCTCAGGTCGGCTGCGATATAGAAAAGCTCAAGATCGTTCCATATGAAAAGATGGGAAGGCTTGTTTTTTGCGAAAACGAGATGGATAAAATAAAAAGCTCCCCCGATAAAATGGGAGAGTTTTTTGAGCTCTGGACAAAAAAAGAAGCCCTGCTAAAGTGTATGGGCGACGGTTTTCACCGCCCGCCGAAGAGCGTCGACGTGAGCAAAGATACCTTTGAAGAAAACGGAAAGACCTACCGATTTAAGGCTTATGCGTTTGCCGACTATGTGCTCACGGTCTGCACGACAGGCGAAAAATTCGCCGGTGAAATCGAATTTGTAAAATACTAAACCCTGACGAACCGTCAGGGCTTTGTTTTTGCTTATTGAACAGGTACGACCGCAAAGAATACCAAATCTTCATCGCTGTCGTTTATCATACTGTGGGTGTGACCCTTGGGGCAGTAGTGGCAAACGCCCGCTTCAACGCGCTCCTTTTTGCCGTCAAAAAGCATATAGCCCCTGCCGCTCAGAAAGTAAATGATCTCGCTGTCGGATTCGTGCTTATGCTCGCCGATAGTCGCTCCGGGCACGAGCGTACCGCGCAAAACCTTATTCATTCCGTCGTCGTGAATGATCGCCCTAAAGAATTTTTCTCCGCCCTTAAAGTTCGGTATATCCTCGGGCGTTTCGCTTTTTAATTTATAAATCATTTTTACACCTCAAAACTGCAATTTCACAAACATTTTACCATATTGCGGCACGTTAATCAATCAAAAACTGTTATTGCCTATAAATCTTTATTTTTCACTTGTTTTTTCAATCAAATTGAATTATAATGTTATGCAGAGTTTAATAGCTTATCAAGAGCGGCTGAGGGAACAGGCCCTGTGAAGTCCGGCAACCTGCATCTGCAAGGTGCCAAATCCTGCGGTATCTACCGAAAGATGAGTATTTGATAGTGGATGCGCCTTTCGGACGAGGGCGCGTTTTTTGTTGTAATTTTAGGAGTGATAATATGGCAAAGAGATTATTTACATCGGAGTCCGTAACAGAGGGACATCCCGACAAGGTCTGCGACTGCGTGTCTGACGCGATCCTCGACAGCATTTTGGCGCAGGACAAAAACGCCCATGTAGCGTGCGAGACCACGGCTACAACAGGCGTTGTACATATTATGGGCGAGATATCGACTACGGCAGAGGTCGACATTGAGTCGATCGCCAGAGAGGTCATCAAAAATATAGGTTACGATAACCCGGAGGTCGGCTTTGACGGCAACACCTGCAAAATCATCGTATCGCTCGACAAGCAGTCGCCCGATATCGCTATGGGCGTCAACGAGAGCTTTGAACTCAAGGACGGCGAAAAAGACGCCGACAACCAAATCGGCGCGGGCGATCAGGGAATGATGTTCGGCTTTGCTACCGATGAGACTCCCGAGCTTATGCCGCTCCCCGTCTCTCTTGCCCACAAGCTCGCGAAAAAGCTTACAGAGGTGAGGAAGAACGGTACTCTAAAGTATCTCCGCCCCGACGGAAAAACTCAGGTAACTGTCGAATATGACGGTGCTAAGGCGGTCAGGGTCGATACCGTTGTCGTATCCACCCAGCACGATGAGGATGTAACTCTTGAGCAGATCAGAGCGGACATCATCGAGAACGTTATCAAGCCCGTTGTACCCGAAAATCTGCTTGACGAAAACACAAAGATTTTTGTCAACCCCACGGGCAGGTTCGTTATCGGCGGACCCGTCGGCGACGCGGGACTCACCGGCAGAAAGATCATCGTAGACACCTACGGCGGATTCTCGCGCCACGGCGGCGGAGCTTTCAGCGGCAAGGATCCCACAAAGGTCGACCGCAGCGCGGCTTACTACGCACGCTACATCGCGAAGAATATCGTAGCCGCGGGGCTCGCGAAAATGGCTGAGGTACAGCTCGCCTACGCTATCGGTGTTGCGAAGCCCGTGTCGATAATGGTCGACACCTTCGGCACATCAGAATACTCTGACGAGCAGATCGTCAAGGCGGTCGAAAAGGTATTTGACTGCCGCCCGAACTCGATAATCAGACAGCTAAAGCTCACCGAGACAAAGTACCTGCCTGTTGCGGCGTACGGCCATATCGGCAGAGAAGACCTCGGCGTAAAGTGGGAGGACACCGACAAGGCAGAGGAGCTTAAAAAAGCGATAGAGAGCTAAATTGAGGCTTTAGCCTCAATTTAGCTCGCCAAAGGCAAATTTAGCTCACTGCGTTCGTCTGTTCCGCTCCCAGTCCGAAAGAGATAGATATAGCGTTATCGACCGCGTTCATCGCGCTTTGGTCGATCGCGCCCATCTTTTCTTTAAGTCTGCGCTTGTCTATCGTCCTGACCTGCTCGAGCAGCACAACGCTGTCCTTTGCGAGTCCCGATGTACCGCTGTTCAGCGGGATATGCGTCGGCAGGTTCGCCTTTGACTGACGGCTTGTTATAGCCGCCGCAATAACGGTCGGGCTGAAACGGTTGCCGATGTTGTTTTGGACGATCAGTACCGGACGGATCCCTCCCTGTTCCGAGCCCACAACGGGGCTTAGATCTGCGTAGTAAATATCTCCGCGGCGTATATTCAAGGCTTTCACGCTCCAAAAATCTTTTTCTTTACTTATATCTTTGGCTATCTGTTTTAGTTTATTCAAACTACTACATAATATTTTGGGGCGCAAAAGATGTTACCTAACCTAAGCTTTGAGTATTGTCAAACTCTATTTCAAGCTCGCCGTTTGCGGTGAGTTTTTTTATTTGACCGTTTTCGTCTGTCTCAAATTCATATGTTTTGCCGTCCTTTTCAATCGAAAAAGAATCGCTTTTCGGTTTTGAGTCATTATCTCCGAGAGCTTTCAGCGCGGATCGTAACAGCATCGGGAAGCTGTTATCGGGCAGATACGCCTCGTCTGCCGTGCAGCTCAGATCATCCCTTTTAAGCTCGGTTTCTCCGTTTTTATAAGAGACAACAAGTCCGCTCAGCGTTTTGGGAGAATCGAGCTCAATGCTCAACAGCCCTCTGCGGTCAGTCGTGAGCTTTCCACTCAGCTCCATATCGCGGTAGCTCGCGGTAAAATCGGCGGAAAACTCGGTGATAACTCCGTTGCCGTTCGCTGTACCGCAGCCGCACAGAACTATCATAAAAATAAAAAAGACACATAATGCGCTCAAAACCGTTTTAGCCATAATAACCTCCAAACAGGTTTTGATACATTATATGTCCTTGTTATCAAAATATTATTTTGAACGCCTCGGGGATGAATTCGATCATATCGCCGGGGAGCATTGATATTTTGCCGTACTTTTCTGCCGCGAGGTCGCCCGCTGTTCCGTGTAGGTACACAGCCGCCGCGGCACAGTCAAACGCGCTTTTGCCCTGAGCGAGCAGAGTTGCCGTCATGCCTGCGAGCACATCGCCGCTCCCGCCGGTCGCCATACCGCTGTTGCCCGTTGTGTTGAGCAGAGCCCGTCCGTCAGGCGAGGCGATGATCGTTCCGTGACCTTTTAGCACGGTTATAACGCCGTATTTTTCGGCAAAGCTTTTCGCGGTGTTTTCGCGGTCAAGATTTATCTCTTTTGCCGTTGACTTGCAAAGCCTTGCCATTTCTCCGGGGTGGGGAGTAATGATTATCTCCGCCCTGCGCCTTTTGAGTATCTCGGGGTTTTCGGCAACGCAGTTGAGCGCGTCGGCGTCGAGCACCATTGGGGTCTCGCAGTTTTCAATAAAGCTAAAAACAAGCTCCCTTGTATCGTCGCAGACGGAGAGTCCGCAGCCGAGCAAAACGGCTGTCGCTTTTTTCGCCTCGGCGAGCAGATAGGGGATATTAAAGCGGCTGATCTTGCCGTCGTCGGTTTCGGACAGCGGCAAAAATACGCTCTCAAAAATGCTTTGAGCTGCAATCGGGTAAATGCTCTTTGGCAGCGCGAGCTTTTCAAGCCCTATACCGCAGCGCAGAGCCGCCTTGCCCGAGAGTATCGCCGCGCCCGCCATTCCGTAGCTTCCGCAAATGCCGAGCAGCGTTCCCGTTGTGCCTTTGTTAGCGTCATCGGGACGCTTTGGCACAGCTTTTTTTACAATGTTTTTATCTGTTCTTTCCATAGCTGTTAAACTTTTTTATTATAAAATAATCTCAGCATAAGCTCCTTGTTGAGCTTCGGCTTCATTCCCTCGAGTATCTGCTCGTTTGGGGTGAAGACGAGCATACATCTGCCGTACGCGGGATTGTTAAAAATCGCAAAGTAGTTTTCGCCCTTTGAGTTGATGTCGCGCGCGGCAATATAAGTCTTTGCCGCCCTTATTTTGTTGATTTTTTCCTCGTCGTTTGTCAGTTCGGTGATCTCATTGATCGGAACGGTGCAAACTTTTTTTCTTTTGCGCAGAGCAATGATTTTTGCGACGTCAAGGTCGTTGCCCGCAACGGAATACTCAAACTCGACCTTTTGGCAGCTGAACGTATACCAAACGCCGTAGATCCCGCCTATGAAGACAAAAAAACCGACCCACATAATATATGCGATTCCGAGATTGACGGCCAAAATCGCCGCAACAACGGGAACCATAACCAAAAGCATTACCGCGATGATTTTAATAACGAGCTGTTTGGTTCCGTTTTTTCTTTTTACGACCTGTTCGTTAAAGCCTTGGTTTTCCATAAATCAAGCTCCTTTGTGTTTAGTCCGAATATAATAATAACATAACATATGTTTTTTTTCAAGAGAAAACAAACGTTTCCGATATAGTTGTAGGGGCGAGCACTGCTCGCCCCTACGATCGTTTATTTAATTGAATTTGGAGTTTTGTTACGCTGCCCGCGTTTTACAATAAGCATAACGATTGCGAATACAAACAAAACTATGCTTATCCACTGCGAGGTCGAAAGCCCGAATAAGAATCCTCGGTATTCGTCGCCTCTGAAGAATTCAAGAACAAAGCGGACGACTGGGTATATGATCATATAAATATAAATGAGCCTGTCCTTCATAAAATCCTTTTTGAACAGATAAAGGATAAAAAGGAAGATCAGCAGGTTGCAGCCCGATTCAATAAGCTGTATCGGCAATCGGTTAACGCCGTTGATAAACGGGTTGAGCTTGTTGTCATTAACGGTAAAGCCGAATTCGGATTCTATACCGTAGCAGCAGCCGCCCAAAAAGCAGCCTATCCTGCCAAAGATATGGAAAAGCGGGACCAAAACCGCGTAGATGTCAAGCAGGTTGTTTTTGTTAAGCTTTTTGTTGATTACCCTGCAGTAGAACAAAATCGCCAGCGCTCCGCCGATGAATCCGCCGTAAAAGACCATTCCGCCAAAGCTGTACAAAAACATATTGAACAATTCGTCCGGCGTTAGCTTTCCGATACCCGCGAATGCGGCGGCAATGGTTTCAATATTAGTGATGCCGTATAGGATGTGGGCAAAAATAAAGATACCGATCAGGGCGGTGATCATTACCAGAACAAAATCTTCCCAGCGTATTTTGAACTTTTTTATCAACCGCAATCCGAGCAAAACGCATAATGCAGCTCCGATGACCGTCATAACGCCGTACATCCCGATCGTAAATCCAAAAACTTCAATTGTCGGAAACATAGATACTCTCCAAAAAATAAAATTACAATGCCATTTTAAAATATTACTCGCAAAATGTCAATAATTTGATGAATGAAGGACTGAAGATTCAAAACTTAAGACTTAAAATTTAAAAAAACAAAGCAAAAATCCCGTCACTTTCGTGACAGGATTTTTGCTTTGGTGGGAGAAGGTGGATTCGAACCACCGAAGCGAAGCGCAACAGATTTACAGTCTGCCCCCTTTGGCCACTCGGGAATTCTCCCATATGTAAAGCCTAC
>CADBXH010000072.1:9559-11235 GCA_902798605.1 uncultured Ruminococcus sp.
GTAGGCTTCTTGGAGCTGGTGGACGGACTTGAACCCCCGACCTGCTGATTACAAATCAGCTGCTCTACCAACTGAGCTACACCAGCGTATAGCAATTCGTGCCTAATTAATATATCATAAACTAAGCCTGTTGTCAACACTTTTTTTCAATTAGTTTTTGTGAATCCGTATTATTGCGCTGTGTTGGAAAAAACTAATGGCATATACTTTTTATATGGAGGAAAATATTATGAGCACAAGCATTTTATCACACTCAAAACGTAAGAGCGGGCTCAGCTTTTACGATAAGCTGGCATTTTTGTATTTGCTTAATATAATCGACTGGCTATGTACCGAGGCGCTGCTTTTGAGCGGCAGGTTTTACGAGGCAAATCCCTTGATGAGCGGAATAATTACCGGATTTTACCCGACATTTATCATCAAGGCAGCGCTGCCGCTTGCCGTTATTATTCTCTGCTCCGTCCTTTACAAGCTTTCGGGCGCGGGGGAGAACCGCTTTGCCGATGTGCTGATATATATAGGGATCGTTATCTACGCGCTGTTGAACCTATGGCATATTTTTAATTTTGTATTGCTCTTTTTCGTTTTTTAATGTATTATATATCTTGATACTGAATTTATATGAAGGGAGTGAGCTAATGCCGTCGTTATCCGTAAGGAACCTCGAGGTGACTTTTGTTGACAGAACGCTGTTTTCAAACGTGTCGTTCGATGTTGAACCGCGCGACAAAATGGGTTTTATCGGCGCTAACGGAGTCGGAAAGACTACGTTGTTCAGGGTGCTAAGCGGTGAGCTCGCACCCACTAACGGGACTGTCGCGTTTGAAAAATCGGTGCGCGTCGGATATATGGAGCAGCACTCCTGCAAGGATCCCGAGGTCAGTGTATTTGATGAGCTTGTCTCGGTGTTTGATCATCTGAAAGAAATCGAGCAGGAGACCGCCGCGGTCACAGCGGATATAGAGAATAAAAACGGCGACATCAACGCGCTTGTTGAGCGCCAGACAGCGTTGATCGAGGAGTACGAGAGCAGGGGAGGGCTGACCTACAAAAGCCGCACCCGCTCGGCGCTGCTCGGACTCGGCTTTACCGAAAAGGATTTTGAGATGAAGGTCGGCAACCTCAGCGGAGGTCAGCGCTCAAAGCTCTGCCTTGCGAAGCTTTTGCTCTCACAGAGCAACTTTTTGCTCCTGGACGAGCCGACGAACCACCTCGATATCAAGTCAGTCGGTTGGCTCGAGGATTTTTTGCGCGAATTTAAGGGCGCTATGATAATCATCAGCCACGACCGTTATTTTCTTGACAACGTTACGAACAAAACCATTGAGCTCGAGCATCAAAAGGCAATGTGCTACAAGGGGTCGTATTCCGAGTTCAAAAAGAAAAAGCAAGCCTACAACGACTCGCTCAAAAATAAATACGAAAACGATATAAAAGAGATCAAGCGCATCGAGGGTATCGTTGAGCAGCAAAAGCGCTGGGGCAGAGAGCGCAACTTTATCACAGCCGCAAGCAGGCAAAAGGAAGCCGACCGTATCAAGGCGCAGCTTGTTGCCCCCGACAGCGAGCTCGAAACGATGCGTATGCGCTTTGAGCCGAAGTTCGAGAGCGGCAACGATGTACTGATGTGCCGCGGGCTCGAAAAATCATTTGGCGAAAAGCTGCTTTTCCGCGAC
>CADBXH010000073.1 GCA_902798605.1 uncultured Ruminococcus sp.
ATTGATTATTGTTGAGGAAAGCTTCTGCAATTGGCAGGGGATTCCTCGGCTTCGCTCGGAACGGTCGCTGCGCGTCCGCCTTTCCCATAGGGGATTGATACCAATTGCAATTGTGATTAATACAGCTTTCATTTTTAACTTTACCTTTCCCATAGGGGATTGATACGAAAGAATATAAGTTGTTGTTTCGCCTTTGTTGACGATAAACTTTACCTTTCCCATAGGGGATTGATTTGTTACGGCGACGTCGGCGCAATCACGCCTCGTCGCTCTTCGCTTTTCTCAAAAAAAGAACACCTCAATGAACTGTTCGACTCATTGAGGTGTTGTTTTCTTATGTGGGTTTATTGCGGATCATCATAGTGCTTTTGGCAATAAAAAAACGCTTTGGTCATTTTTTGACCAAAGCGTTTTTATTTGAATTGATATGGTGTTATTATACTTTAATTACCAAATCACTTTTTACGTTTATTTTTTTTGTTTTTTGATTTGGGAAAAAGCACGGCAAAGACAGCGCAAACGCCTACCAAACAAATCGAAATCAGCAGATGGAACGGCTTCAAATCTAACGAATCCGTCAATACAAGGCCTACAATATCAACCACAAGATTGATAGCCGCTAAAGGCAAGCCGATACGGGTGATCCAATTGAGTATCTCGTTTTCCTTTTCCTCCGCGTATTCGGTGGTGTAGTCGTATATACCGTTGACCTTATGGCTCAGGTTCTTTAACAAATCGTTGATATACATTTCATTTCTCATCATATCAAATTCGTCGATCCCCTGCTCCTGAACGGTAAACTGAGTAAGAAAAATATTATTTTGAGCGTAGACATAGTCACGCTTCAGCTTCTTTATGCGTTCATTAAGCTCTTTATTTTCACCTTTTGTTTTTTCACCGTCAAAATAATCGGAAGAAATATACGCACATTCCTTTGACAGCTTCATCAGCGTTGCTCTTTGAAGCAATACACCCGCCGCCATTGTAACGTACTGTGTTAAAAACGGGTTGATCACGCCGACAGTCAAGCCTTCATACTCCCCTGTTACGCGTACAAGCGAATGGTGAGTGATAACGTCGATCGTTCCCCAATCGCGCCACCGGCTGTAAACGCAGCGTTTAAGCAGTGCTTCGCGCATTTCGGGAGACTGGCAGGATGAATCATCGGCGTCGATATATGCAAATGAGTAAATCTTGTTGGCAAGCTCTGTGTCGGAATATATATCCTTTCCGACAGTCGGGATAGGATCGTCACCCACAAGCTGTAACGATTTGACCTCATTACTGAATTTTTCATCGCGCACAAGGCAGCACACAAACATTCTGTCATCGATCACCGGACTTATCTCGGGTTTTTCTTTTTTGCCTGGCAATAATTCGCGGATCAAATCCATGATCGGCGGGATGATGTCTGTGTTTAGCAAAGAACTGTCGTTTTTCTTGAAATTTTCTAACGACCGTTTTCCGAAGCTCGACATCTCGACCTCGTTGCCCATAATTGAAATTGAATCCGCTACGAGCGGATGCGATTTCTCATCGTCGACGAGAAACGGCATATTGATCCGTCTTCCGTATTCGTTGATCTGCTTGACAGAGTCTAAATCTCTATGATTCTCATCATAATTTTCAAGCTCAAACTGCAATATGGCTATATTGTTGCTGAAAACAGTCGCGCGGATGCTATCGATCGTCAGCCTGTATACATCTATTATTTCGGTTTTGTTTTTATTATCGTCTTTTTGGGCTTTTTTGATAATATATTCGCGGTCGGAATTTTCGGGAATATTGTAGCGCCAGCGCTTGATCCTGTTTTTGTTGCGCTCGGCCGGGTCTTCATCGCACTTGATCGTATCTTTGTTGAACATCAGATTTCGTGCTTCGGGGGTGAAATACTGATACATTTGGTAATTCAAACGCGATTCTGTTTCGTCCGAACCGTTACGCAAAGAATCGTCAACCCAATTGCCGCGATTTTCCTCGGTATCGGAAATATCATAATCAAAGCTAAAGGCTAACATAAACGTATGATAGCTGTAAGGAAGCGCAGAGGGATGTTTTATATCATTTTTCTCTAACATCATCAGCCTCCTTATTTAAGCGATTTTTTGCAAAAATAACACTTTTTCCGCTCATCGGTACTGTCTTTGTAATAGCGGAAAATCTCTTTGTTGCAGTGGGGGCATTTGATCATCTCGGGAGCGCCTTTTGCGTTATAATCAGCTTTTGTTTTCGGCTGAACAAACGCTTCCTCGGGGTTATCAGTGACTTCTTCGTCAAATGCGTCGTCGGCTTCTTCAAACACGCCGTAGCCTACGTTGGTTTTTGCTCCCGCGCCGAATGAAACAAGCAGAGCTTTGAATAAATCTATGATATTATCGGCGGAAAAGGTTATACCGTCTACCGTATGATCGCTGACTATGAACCGAAACTCAAAGCAAACGTTCGGACGAACCTTGATTATGCGGATCGGTATCGGATTTTTTGTTTGAGAGCTGTGCGGGGTGATATAATCATAATCCAACAGCTTGCGGTTTTTGTCTGCCCTGCAGACCACAGCGTCAAAGAAAACATCGGAATTATCAAAAATCTTTTCCAAAAGATTTTCTACATTTTTTGCGCTTATCTCTTTTTTAGTTATTTTTGTAAGGATCATTGCAACCGCTTGTGCGTGATGCTCAAAGTGGCTGCGCAAAACTCCCTTTACCGAGCTGCCCGGGATAAAGGGCTGACCGGTCACGTATTCAAAGGAAAAGCCCATATTGATGTCATCATCACTGCCTCCGATATCACCTGCGCCGTGAGGCAGTCCCGAGCCGATCAACAGACCCGGATACAAAACCTTCAGCATAAAGCTTTGACAGTTTTTGACAGGAGGCTCGAGCTTTTTATCAAAACGAGTTCCAAGTAAATCCTCGTTTTTTCTGATTACATCATCCTTAAAGCCCTTATTACCCAGCTTATCGTAGTACTCCTTGTAATACAGTAGGTTAAGATTTCTCATATTCACGCCTCCCCTTTCTTGCCGGTATCTTTTTTGTTTTTGACCAACTCAAAATAATTCAGCGAAAGCTTGAGCGCGATCGAGGCGTTGATAAAATCTTCCTTTGTCTGTCTGTTATCGTGATTGCAAATGTAATCAAAGACTTTTGCGGATTCTGCCGTTTCGCCTTTGATAATCTTATACATAGCACAGATCAACAGGCTGCGTTTTATTTCGGAGCCGCCGTCATCCGCCAGAAACGCTGCCGCCGATTTAAGGCTTCCCAAAACGACAGCCGCGCCGAAAGAGGAGATATAACCTCTGAACCTGTTGTCGACCTTGCCGTTTTTGGCAATACCGAATTCCTCAACAGCTGTTTTTGCAGAAGGTATCCACTCGTTGACTTGTTTTTTGTTCATGGATGATCCTCCTCAGTTCAGCTTTTCAAATTTAGTAAAGCCGCATCCTATAGACGCGTGACCGCCGATTTGGATATAATCCTGTTTGTCAAGATCAAGCAGCATATTGTCATCGGGCGTCAAAACAAATGAATAAAAAACACTGTCGTGCGGCACGATCTCCTCGTACCAAAGGTTGACGCTGATGCCGTCGTCAAGCTTGTTGCGCGCGACAACGGGCAAATCGTAGTCGTTGAAATCCTTTACAACGGCGTAATTATCGGCGTATTCTTTGCCGAATAATTTTGAAATTCTGCTCAATATGTCTTTGGCTTTTTGCTCGAGCTCGCCTGCTTTTTCTGCTTCAACTTCAATACCGCCTTTGCAGGCAAGAAAACTTTTGCCGCCGAAATCAACACTTAAATAATCCGTGCCGAAATCCGTTATGCCAAAATCATTCATACGGCGGATAAAATCATTGACGGATTTTTCGGACATGACCATAACGGAGCCCGCCTGACCGCTTGTGCGCATAGGTCTTGCAAGCAGATGCGCGTCGAGGAATTTATAGCTGCCCGCCTTAATTATGTCCGAACTTGCCTTTTGACCGAAAATATCGATGATGTCAAACTCGAGGTCTTTTTTATCGGAGTAGTGTTCCCTGAGCGCGCCCTTTAATCCCGAGGCGTGGATTATCGGATACCCCGTTACGGCGTCGCGCTCTACCTCGTTGTCTACGATATTGTAATTCAAATCTCCCGAACCAACGTGAAGGTTAGTCAGGCATCTGATTTTATATGCAAATATTCCCATTATTCTTCCTCCCTTGATATGATGAGGTTATATCCTGCGAGCTTACAGTTTGGTTTGTTTGTCAGCTCGTCAAATTTTTCTTTGTCTGCTACATAAAATACGCTTCCGGCTTTGATCAGCTTGTACAGCGTGGAGTCCTTTTCTACGGTGCCGTTCGATTTGGTCGAATAGGCGCGGTAGTCGCGCGTTTGAACAACGGCAAATTTGCACTGCTCCAAAACCTCCGAATCGGCAAAGACATCGCTCAGGCAATAGTGCAAATCTGCGGGCAGGAGCTTTTTGACCTCTGATCCGAGAGTGTCCTCCTGCTCCTCAAAAGAAACACCGAACAGCGACTTGCCCTGGCCGAGATACACTGTCGTAGTGTTTCCGTCGGGTATCGCCGCGCTGTCATCAAGCTCAACATAAAACGCGAAGCGGAAATCATCTTTAAGATATACATATTCCTTTTTGAAAAAGCCTTTTTTATTTTTGCCGCTTTTCGTTTTAAGATTGCCGGTTCTTGTTTCTGTTCCGAAAATCAAATCTGACTGAACAAGCTCTCCGTCGGAAAGTCTTACATAGCTGTCGGCTATGCCCTTTTTGGCGTTGTACTCGTCTGTGAACAACCTTTGACCGCTGTTTGTCTCAACGGCTGTATAGTTTGAAAACGGAGTGTACCGCTCGCGATCCGCTATACAGTCAAAAGGAGTTACAACGTACTTTTCCCCGCCGTTCATAATAAACAGAGGCGAAAGCTTTTTGATCACGCCGAAGCTCTGATCCTCCGCATCGATTTTAAAACTCTCGCTGCCGATAACGGGAGCGTTTTGCTCGGGGTGCTCGTGATCCTTATAGGGCATAAGAATATAGCGCATCATACCCATCAACGTGGATTGGAGCGGCGTGCGCTCGCTGCGGATAAAGTAGCTGTTGCCGCGCTGACCCTGGTTTGCTTCTTTATCAAACAAAAAGGTCTTTTCGTTGCCGAAAAAGTACGGCTCGTGCGGCGTCAGGGTGACAAGATATGTTTTCATTACTCCTCACCTCCGCTTTCGGTAAAGAATTTAATGGTTCTGAGAATATAATTCATCGCGAGGACGGGATCATCCTTGCTGTCTGTTATTCCGTGATCGTCGATCAAATAGATGTTAAGCGAAGCTTTAAGATCGTTAAAAAACCGCGGCAGGATCGTTTTAAGGAATTTGTTGTCCTTGTGATCGTCTGCGTCAAATGTGTTGTTGAACAGGTTTTGTATCTGCTCATCGGTATCAGTATTATTAAACATATTTTTGAACAGCGTGAACTTGTGCATTGCCGAAAGGATGATATCGCTGTCGGGATTTTTCATTCCGCCGACTATGCCGCTGTGAAGCTCAATAACACGGTCGAGGCTGTCGTTAAAAATAACCATACCTTCGGACTGACCGGCGTGCTTTTGAAAATGGATCGCGGTGCAGTTGCGGTAGCTCTTGGCTGTGCCGAACAGGAGCTCTGCGGAACGCTCGAGCGCCTCGTAAAGCGGGAATTTGTAATAAGAAACAAACACGCCTAACGAAAGCGAAACGTCAACATTGTATTGATCAAAGGAATTTGTAAAAATATTATTGACCGATTTAATAAATCCGAACACGGTCTTGGCACGGCTGTTTTCAACGGGGATAAGAGCGAGCAAATCGTCGCCGCCCGAATAGATGGTAACGCCGCCGTATTCCTTGACTTTTTCAGCGACCTTGGAGCAGTAGCTCAGGCAGGCCTTTGAAAAATCACGGACGTTTTGGTCGGTTTTGAGCGTCTTGATGATTTCGCCCATACGGTCGCCGTCGGAACGGACGACCGCGTAGTATTTGAATTTTTTGAAATTATTTGCCTGTTCTGAGGGCACATGGTTTTTGGCGATCCGCGGCAGCGACATAACATTGCGATTGCCGTCAAAAAGCTGCCATTCCGTGATACCCATTTGGGTGACGCGGTTTTTGATCTCATCGTTCCTGCGATTCGTATCGTCAGAATGGAACATCGTCAGCAACGGGTTGCTTCCTCGCTCCTCAACAAACGGTTTTGCAAGCTCCAGGCAATCAAGAGCCTTGGCGCTGTCCGTGATGGGGCTGTCGGATTCAAAAGCGAAAGCCGAGACAAGAAAGTACTTTTGAAAATACGGATGATCCTTTTTATCAAACCCAAATAACTCAAGAGTCCTGTTGATCGCTTCGTCCTTTATTTTGTTGAACTGTTCTATCGGGAAGCTTTCCGCTCTGAAAATGATCCTGTCGTGGAATAGTCCCACGCCGTCGTTTTTGTTGAGCAGCTCGTCATCGGGATCGTAGTAAGGCGAGATGATGTCTTCCTTTGCGACTCCGTTTTCTGTCAGTGTTTGGCAAATGTTTTTTGATAGCATAGAGAAAAGATAGCTTGCCGCCCAGAGAGCAGACGGAGAGGAAGCGAGGTTTATGGTATCAAAAATCGGGCCGATGGTGACGGCGATGTATTTTTGTTCTGACATCTCACTTCACCTCCTCAATTTGTACATTTCTTATATCTGCAAAATCAGACTTGCATTTCTTCAATTCCGCAAATGCGTAGTGCATAAAGTCATTCATAAAATCTTCAGGCAACTCATCCTTGCGCGGAACCGAAATTTCCCCCTTGCCCATTGAAGAAGAAAATTTAAAAGTCTTTCCGTAGATATCGTTATTGATCGGCGTTCCTACAAAATAAATCGTATGATGAATAACCTTGAAAAGGATCGGGGAGTTAAGGCGTTCGATCTCTTTTCCTGATTCCTTGATCGTGACCGTCACCTTATCCCTCGCTTTTGTCATAGAATTCTTATACTCTACGGCCTCGCTGATACCAAATAAAGCACGCACATAACGGCTTACCTTGTCATGCTGATTAACTTTTTTGCCCAGTGCGGGTGCAATTTTTTGTTGTTTCAGCCACGCTTTTTCATTTCCTATATCATACTCATGCATATATTCAAACAAGATCGAGCGTTGATAGGCGGGGTTTTTTCCATAGCACTGATTAACACCGGACTTCAACAAAGAATTTATGCATTTGATCTGTTTGAACGGAGCTCCCGACGCTTTGAAGCGATAGCACGCTTTCGCCTTATACTCCGCCATCAGCGTTTGACAAATATAATCAGGATCACTTGGTTTATTGTCAACGATGTACGATCCAAATCCTTTGCTCTGCATTGTGCCAAAGTTAGTGACAATAAAGAAATCACCGATAACGCTGTCAATAAATTCGAGAAGCTCTGAGATAAAACAAGTCACCGTCAATTCTGTTTTAACAGACACACCGCGTTTTTCGTCGTTTGAGCCCATATTGCCGTAATAAATATCATACGGACAATTGTTATTGGCATATCTCTGTTGTTCCGGTGTATTTCTATTATTTTTGCGATTATAATAACCGAGGAGAGTTATCTTCGGCGTTTCCTTTGCTACGATTCTCAGCTTATAGTTGAGCGCGTTCGGCGACTGATTGTTTTTCCATTTGTTTGGGACAGACTCTCCGTATTGTTTTTTGTAGCGGTTGATAATATACCTGTCCAGCTTTGGCTTGACCTCTGTAGCTCTCAGCGCGGCGCCGTCCTGCTTCCACTGAAAATGTATCAGCGGCGACTGCGGCAAAAGCGTATAGGTTTCTTGGTACTTGTAATCTTTTTCGGGCAAGTTATTTCCTCCTTTATTAAAGCTCGGAAACAGTTCCGAAGCCTATGGAATTTTTGCTGCCGAGACCCGTGTGCCAGATAAAATCGAGCACCTCGGGCGGGGCTGTCACGCGGTATTTTCCGTACCACGCGGTAATTATTGATTCTTCATAATGCGTCACGCATTTATCCCTGTCGGAAGGAGCGTTACATTCAACAGCAACGCTGCCGGGGAGCGGTTTATCAAAAAACATCTCATATTTATTTTGGATATTTTTTGAAAGACGCTCAAAGAACTCCCGCTCAAAGGGATTATAGTAACGCACAAACCCCGACGGCTCTGTATGATATACAGCGATCGGGGTATTCATTTTAAAGTCAGTAGAGTTCACGAAAAAACGCTTTTCTTTGATCTCATACGACAAAACCTCGCACGGTTCATTATTGACAGTCAAAACCGGATCGTGCAAGATCCTTTGCTCTGCCGCTTCGATGATCCTGTCGTCCGCGCTGCGGATCTCCCAGTCAAAGCGGTTTTTGTAAATCAGCGTGTTTTTGCTTAAATAGTAACGTCCCGTAAAATCGGTAAAGCAAAAGAACTTGAACGCCTTTTTATCGGCAAAGCGGCGGTCATGAACCTCGGCTGAAAGCGCGCTGTCATACGACATCAAATTGTACGCCAACCCCTGCAAAATCTTAAAATGCGCAAACGGCAAGCGCAGCGAACGCACCGGCTTAACGGATATAATGATTGTTTTCATATTAATGCTAATTTTTCTCCGATAATTTTACATTTAATATGGATATTATACAATAAGTTGCCCGTAGTGTCAATATTCTACATAAAAAAACTCCCTCTGTTCATTTGAACAGAGGGTTCCTGCTATCGGCAGCCTTTTAGTCCTTCCAAAGCTCTAAGGCTTCGGCGATCGAGATTTCGCGAGCAGCCGCGACGGAGTCTTCGATATCAAAAACCCCGTTGTTCGATACGATTTTATCTTTAACTGTCAGGTCGGCAAGCATAGCCTTTTCGTCAGCGGTGACAATGATAACGATTTTACGATCAAAGGTTCTGTTATCTTCAAATTCTTCGTAAGCGATCGTATGAACAATATTTATGTAACAATCAACAGGCGTCCCGTTGATATCGACATTATCATATATGTAGTCATTATCGTCATACATATCTTCCAAAACGGTAAGGAGGAAACTTTCGTCAAATTTGGCTTTGATCAATTCGGAGAAAATTTTTGCGGCATTGGCTTTCATATTGTTATTCAGTTTGAACATTTTATCATCTCCTTAAAAGGTTATTATTATCTTTACACTATTATAGAAATCATCCAAGTATGCAGCGCCTAAATTTTATAAAAAATTAGTTTATTAAGAAAAAAGGTCCAAATTAATGGACCTTTTCTTTATTTTTTTCT
Organism: uncultured Ruminococcus sp.; assembly: GCA_902798605.1. Next base: position 9,265 of record CADBXH010000073.1, read on the forward strand.
TAAAGCGATGACCGGATCTTGTTTTGAGAAAAGCGAAGAGCGACGAGGCGTGATTGCGCCAACGTCGCCGTAACAAATCAATCCCCTATGGGAAAGG
>CADBXH010000074.1 GCA_902798605.1 uncultured Ruminococcus sp.
CACCAAGGCGGGCAGCAGCGGCAGCGTTGTATTCAGCTATAAGCTGCCGAGAAGAGTCAACTACATTATGGCTTCATACCCCTCAACGGTATCGAGCAGCACGCCTTCATTCGCTACCTCGACAAGCGTGACTGCCTGCAAGGGCGGTTCTTGGAGTCACAGCTGGAATTCCGGTACAGTGACGACCGCCGCGACATCGACATCAACAGGACTTATGACCTACACCTGCACCAAATGCGGAGCTACCGAAAAGCAGACAATCCCCAAAACCGTTACAATAGACGCCTGCGATCATTCTGTCGATCAAGAGGCGGTAGCGGACGAGGGTTACACGGTAACTTTCGCGGGCGACAGCGGCGTCAGCTCCGTCACAGTTTATAAGACTCAGGACTACACCGGAGAAAGCGAGTCTGTACCGGCGACCGGCTCGACAGTTTCACGCAGCAGCTCAACCGGAGAGCCCGACTCCACCGGAGACGGCCAGGTGAATTTCACCATCGTTCTCGATGACGGTTACACTCTGGAAAGTGTTACGGCGACTTCCGGAACATATAAAAACATAAAGGGTCCTTCCGATACAGGGCTTGCAAACACCTACCGTATCACAAAAATCAACGCGGACACTACCATCACTATCACAACGGTACAGTGCGAACACGGAACAATCGCTTCCGGTACAACTCCCGCTTGGACTTGGAGCGACGGATACGGAACAGCGACGCTTTCTTACACCTGCCACCTGCGCGGACTGCGGCAACACCGTCAATGTTGACGGAACCGTTACAAGCGAGCTGACTTCTTCCGATTTGATCACCTTTACAGCGAAAGCTGATATCGGTTCAACAGAGTATTCCGACACAAAGACAGCGGCGCCGTTCACAGCTGCATTTGACTGCGACGAAGGCGTTGAGTCTATCAATGTCTACTACACTCAGGACTACACATCAGCCGATGAAACGGGTGTGACCTATGCCGTTGCGCGCGACAGCAGCACGGGTTATCCGGTAATCACAGGTGACGGTCAAATCAATTTCACCGTTGTTCTGAAGGACGGCTATACCCTTGATTCCGTGACCGCAGCGGGCGCTTATAAGAATGTCAAGGACACGGGCATTGAGAACACCTACAGAATCACAAAAATTACAGGCGCGGTTACGATTTCGGTCACAACTCAAAAGGATGACACTCCATCATATATCCTCGGCGATGTAAACGGCGATGGATTTGTTACAGTTTACGACGCTACGCTGGTTCAAAAGCACGCGGCAGAGATCACCACACTCACAGGCGACGCTCTCGCGGCGGCAGACACCAACAAGGACGGCGTTGTCACAGTTGCGGACGCTACTCTTATCCAAAAATACGCCGCGGAAATAATCGACCATTTCTAAATTCTCTCTTTTCTAAAAAATATTAAGGGCAGGCTCAAAGTCAATTGAGACTGCCCTGATTTCTTCTGTCATATCTATTCGTTTTTAAAATAGAGCTTAAGGATATTTTTCCCGTCCTTGTATTCGTAGCTGTAGTCATCGGCAAGCGAAAAAGCAAGGAACCTTCCCAATCCGCCGACAGCGTTGTCGTGGTCATAGTCTTCGATCACAAGCACATCGGCAGTCGGGTCAAACCGCTTTCCGCTGTCAGTAAAGCCGAGCATTATCCTGTCACCGCTAATGATTTTTATCTCTGCGTCGCCCGATGAATCGTAGGCGTAGCTGCATATATTAACAAAGACCTCCTCTGCCGCAAGGTACATCGTATTTTTCAGGGTATCGCTCGCGTCAAGGTTATCTATGGTCTCCCTGATTTTTACAAGCTCATTTTGCTCAGACTTCAAATGCAGCACGGTTTCGGGCTTTATCCTTACAAACAGCATCGTGATATCATCGTTTTGCTCCGCGCCCTTTGTAAAGTCGTTCAGATCGTCAAGCACGGAGTGCAGGATATCGCTGTTGTTTTCTTTTATACATTCGGTGAGCTTTTCCTCGAGCCTTTCGGTAGAGTAGAAATCTCCGCCGGCGTTTTTCGCCTCGTTTACGCCGTCTGTAAACATAAACAGCCTGTCGCCCGATTTAAGCCTTATGCACGCGTCCTCGTATTTTTCACCCTCAAACAGTCCCGCGGCAACGCCGTGAGCCTCGTTGAGCTCTATGAGCTTATCAGACAAAACATACGGGAAGTTGTGACCCGCGTTGGAATACGTCAGCACCCCGGTTTTGGGATCATAGATCGCGACAAAGGTCGTGATAAACAAACAGCCCGGGTTTTGCGCGGCAAGAATGTTATTGTATTCTTCAAGAGTTTTCGCGGGGGAGTATCCCTCCTGAGCGTACTGATTCAGAAGCGTGATTGCGCGCGACATAAACAGCGATGCCGCTACTCCCTTGCCCGAAACATCGGCGACAGCAAGATACACCCTGCCGTCTTTAAGGATTCGGTAGTCGTAAAGGTCGCCTCCGACGTCCTTAGCGGGAAGCATATATGCGCTGATGTCAAAGCTGTCCGCGCTTTTTTTGTCGGGCGGGAGCAGTCCCATCTGGATATTACGGGCGATATTAAGCTCCGCCTCCCGGGTATGCTTTTCGCGTGTCAGGGTATCGATATCGCCTATATAACGGTCTATATCATCGGTCATTGTATTAAACGATGTCGCCATCAGCGCCAGCTCATCGCCGCCCTTGACGGGGAGCTTTTCGGAGCCTTTTTCGCGGTCGGTGACAAAGCTGCTCATACGATCGCAGATGACGCGGATCGGCTTTGCTACCCTGAAATAAATCACCAGCGTGAATATCGCCATCATCAGCAGAGTCAGCCCTACGGTCAGAATCGCGATTTTTATAAAGCGGTTAATTACAGACCGGTATACCGAAGTAAGCGTTATTTCAGCGCCGATTAAGTACGGTTCATCATACTTCTTGTATTGATCGGTTTTTATGTCATAATATCTGTCACAAGGCATATAACACACCAGGGTGTCGCCGAACTGATTGCTTTCGTGGCGCACCGCGCAGTCTGTGTTGCCCTTATATGCGTCTATCTGTTCAACGTTCAGCGTTCCGTATACAACTACGCCGGGATAGCGGGTCTCTTTTGCTTTCTCCGAAGCGCCCTCGCCGAAGCCTATGCCGAGGTATTTCTCGCTGTTTTGTTCCAAATTAGGCTTTACTGCAAAAATATATGTAATGCCGAACGTCTCACAAAACTCGGACATCGTCTCCCCAATCAGCTCTTCATCGGACTGTATATTTAGATCGTAGTTCTGACAAAACTGAACCGTTACATCCGCGGCACTCTTGATCTGTTTTTCGCTGCTTTGAAGAATATTCTCGTAGGTTACCCTGAACGAAAACATCAAAGCGATGACTTCGGTCGCCAAAACAAAAATCAGCATAATCAAAGTTATTTTTACAAATATGGATTTTCTTTTTTTCACAACAAATCACCTGCCCGCGGTCAACGGATTTTGACGAATATTTTGATATATTATCATTATAAAATACTTTTCTGCAATAAACAATAGTTTTTTACATCATTTATTGGTTTTTCCTCAGAAAAAAATCATTGAGATTAAAAAGCATTTGTGTTATAATAAGTAAGATAATTTTTGAAAAAGGTGATTTATAATGAAATTAGGTATAGTCGGACTGCCGAATGTCGGCAAGAGCACGCTTTTTAACGCTATTACAAACGCGGGCGCTCAAAGCGCCAACTACCCGTTCTGCACGATAGAGCCGAACGTGGGCGTTGTGTCGGTTCCCGACAAGAGGCTTGACAAGCTCGCCGAGATGTACGACCCCGATAAATACACCCCCGCTACGATCGAATTCGTTGATATAGCAGGTCTTGTAAAGGGCGCGTCAAAGGGCGAGGGCTTGGGCAACAAGTTCCTGTCGAATATCCGCGAGTGCGACGCGATCGTTCACGTTGTGCGCTGCTTTGAGAACGACGATATCATCCATGTTGAGGGCAGTATCGACCCCAAAAGGGATATAGAGACGATCAACCTCGAGCTAATTCTCTCTGATATGGAAATGCTCGAGAGGCGAATCGAAAAGACAAAGAAGATGCTCAAGGGCGACAAGAAGTATCAGCGCGATATCGACTTTTATCAGCGCGTGCTTGACGCTTTGGAGAACGGCAAGCCCGCAAGGAGCGTTGAATGTGACAACGAGGAAAAGGCTCTGCTGGGCGAAGTCGCGCTCCTCACCTCAAAGCCCGTGATCTACGCCGCGAATATGAGCGACGAGGATTTCTCTAACGGGCTCGAGAGCAACGCGGGTTATCAAGAGGTCAAGAAGATCGCTGCGGAGGAAAAGTCAGGCGTGCTGCCTATCTGCGCGCAGATAGAGGAAGAGATCGTTGAGATGGACGACGATGAAAAGGCAATGTTCCTCGACGACCTCGGGCTTGAAGAGAGCGGACTTGACCGCCTTATCAAGGAATGCTACGCGCTGCTCGGGCTTATCTCTTACCTCACTGCCGGCAAGCAGGAGGTCAGAGCTTGGACGATCAAAAAAGGGACAAAAGCTCCACAGGCGGCCGGTAAGATACACACCGATTTTGAGCGCGGATTTATCAGAGCCGAGGTCATTGCGTACGATGATCTTGTAGCGCTCGGAAGTATGACCGCCGCAAAAGAAAAAGGCTTAGTCCGCAGCGAGGGCAAGGAGTACGTTATGAAGGACGGCGACGTTGTGCTGTTCAGATTTAACGTATAAGTTGCACCGAACGAACATTAATATTTTATAAATTTAGAAGTAGGATAATCAAAATGCTATATACAGCTCTTACAAAGAAAGCGTTGAAAATATCATTTGACGCTCATAAAAATCAAGTTGATAAAAGCGGTATGCCTTATGTGTATCATCCGTTTCATCTTGCGGAGCAGATGGATGACGAATTATCAACTTGCGTTGCGCTGCTTCATGACGTAGTTGAAGATACGGATATTACGTTGGATGAGTTGAGAAATGACGGCTTTCCGAATGAAGTTATAGAGGCGCTTTCGCTGATGACACACAGCGATGATGTGCCATACTTGGATTACGTTAGGGCTATGAAGGATAATCCCATAGCAAGGAAGGTTAAGCTGGCTGATTTAGCTCACAACAGCGACTTGAGCCGTTTGGAAATTGTCGATGACAAAGCTCTCGAAAGGGTAAATAAATATAAGCAAGCAATACTTATTCTGGAAAGAGCAGAAAAGCGTTCAATCAAACTTTGATGTCCTATCAAGTTTTTCTTTATAAACAAACGCATTGTGCTAAGAATGCCCCGACTCGAACCAACACATAACCTCAAACAAAGACTGCGCCTCGACTTAATAAGCCGAAGCGCGGTATTTTTGTATTCATTTATTTTTTACTATTAAAGTTCCGACTCCGCCGTTGCGTACCATAAACGTCAGTCAAACAGCAAAGTTTCCTCCCCGCCGTTAATCGAACTTAGATCATATCACGAAGTTCATAATAGGCGGGCTTGCGGTGTCGCCGCCGCGACTTAGCAGCCGCAGCCGCAGCCGTCGTTGCCGCAACCGTTACCGCAGCCGCCGTTGTTGCCGCAGCAACTGCAGATGATGAGGATAAGAAGAATAATCCAGCAGCAACCGCCGTTGTTTCCAAACAAGTTCATACCCCAGCCTCCTTTCGTTTACACTACATAATATTACGAAAGGAAAATAATGTTACTTTATTGATCGACAAAAGAAAGACGTCATTAAGCGCAACGCAAAATGACGTCTTTGTTGTTATGTTACATCAATACTCATCCATCGGGTTATATTTAACGCCGTTGTAGCGGCACTCAAAGTGGAGGTGCGGGCCTGTCGAGTAACCTGTTGTACCTACATAACCGATCGTCTGTCCCTTGGTAACGTGCTGTCCCTCGCTGACCGTAAGGCTGCTGAGGTGAGCATAGATGGTCTCTTTGCCGTTACCGTGATCGATCCAGACATACTTTCCGTATCCGCCGCCGCAGCCGCAGCTGCTGAACTTGCCCCAGTTATGAGGGCAATAGCTGTTTGTATACGCAACGGTACCGCTGTCAGCGGCAACTACTCTTGCGCCCATGATTCCGCCGCCGGCGATATCTATAGCACCGTGGTTATATGTGGTTCTGTCCTCGTTCCACTGTGATGAGAGATAGTAGAAACCGGGAGTCGGCCACGTATAGCCGCTCGAATAAGACGGTGCGCCCGAATCATCATAACCTGAATTTGAGCTCGGAGGAGTATAGGTCGAACCGCCTGAGGTTTCCGCGCCGGAATCAGCGTTGCCGGCGTTTGAGTTGCCCTGATTTTGCTGAGCGTTTCTTGCCGCCTCATCTGCCGCGGTCTGCTGAGCTAATTGAGCTTCTGCTCTTGCTTTATCGTTATTTGTATCAGCGATGTATTTCTTGGCCTCATCAGACTTGATTTTAAGGTCCTTTAGAACTTCTTTGTTTTCTTCAAGAGTATTGTTAAGATCCTTTAGGTCTTTGTCGAGCGAAGCCTCGTTCTTTTCAAGCTCTGCCTTGTTCTTCTCGAGCTCTTCCTTATCTTTATTGATCACAGTAAGCTTGCTGTTGATGTTATCAATAAGCTCCTGGTCTTTTTTTGAGAGATTCTTGACAAGCGCCATTTTATCAATAAGATCGGAAAAATCCTTTGCGCCGAGAATTATCTCAAGGTCGCTGGCAGAACCCGCCATATAAATCGTTCTCAATCTATTGCGAAGAGCTTTGACCTGAGCCTCGATATCCTTGTTGCCCTGATCGATTTTTTTCTGTGATTCGGCAATTTTGGCATTAGTCTCCTCAATCGCCTTATGGGTAACTTCAATTTTTTCATCGAGGTTTTCAATTTTACTTGTAAGAGTTGCGTTGTAGTTCTCTTTTTCGGAAATATCGTTTTGAGTTGCTTCGAGCTGCTTCTGATACTCCTGATTTTTAGCTTCGAGCTCTTCAATTTTCTTTTGAAGATCCTCGGAGCTTTCGGCATTTGCCGAAACGATGCCCGATACAGTGGGAACCGCGATAATGCAAATGCTCAAAAATACGCTGATGATTTTTTTGAACTTTGTCATAATTTCTCCTTTCCGCTGTTACCAGCCGAGAATTTCATTACCTTCCATTTTCAAATACTTGCGGATCGAGATAAAGCCGCCGAAGAATCCGACTACAAGACCCAATACGATAAACGCTACTGCAACGAACGGCAGAACCTTGATATAAGGAATAAATACAAATGCCGACTGAGCGTCCTCGACAACCACACTGACGCCCTGATAAACCAAGGCAAGCACACCGGTTGAGATCAGCGCCGAGATAAGCCCCAGCACCATACCCTCAACAAGGAACGGCATTCGCACAAAAGCGTTTGTGGCACCGACCGACTTCATAATACTGATTTCAAATCGGCGCGAATACATTGTCGCGCGAATCGTATTAGCTATAATAAACAGCGATATAATAAGCAGAGCGGCTACGACCGCTATTGATATTTTACTTACAAGTTCGCTGATTCTTGTCATCTTATCCGCAAATTCCCTGCGGTTAAGGATAGTATTCTTGTCAACACCCTCGATTTTCTGGATCTCGGCAACGGTCTCATCATACTTTGAGAGGTCATCCATTACTACAATAAAAGCATCGGGAAGCGGGTTGTCTTCCCCGATCTTTGCAAAAAGGTTGTCTCCCAAAGTATCTCTGTACTGCTCAAACGCTTCTTCCTTAGAAAAGAAGGTAGCGGACTGAACATTGTCAACCTTTTCGATTTCCTTTCCGACATATACAGCCTGAAGCTGTGAATAACCATCCTGGATATAAACAATGGTTTCGTTGCTCTCTCCGACCTCGTCAACAAGTTTTGAGACGTTCATCGAGAAGAGCGCGGCAGCTCCCGTTAACACAAGGCAGCTGATGAGTACGCACACAGAAGCAATACTCATAATTCGGTTACTCCATACGTTTCTGAAGCCCTCTTTTACAAGATAGCTAAAGCCTTTCATATACTTATAATCCTTTCATCAGTCGGGCACGATCACAACATTGTCGGGATACTGCGGCAGATCGTCGCCGTCATCTCCATCCTCGTCGTCGTAATTCTCGCCGTCGTAGTTATCGGTAATTTCATCGTCGGTGAGGTCTGTATCCTCTTCGTACTCGCTGTACTCAAGTGAATAATCGTCATCGTCGTAATCCAAATCGTCATCCATACCATTGCGAGTATCACGAATGACCCTTCCGTGGTCAATGGTAACGACCCTCTGGTGGAACTCGCGCACAAGCTCGTGCTCGTGAGTAACAACAAGCACGGTAGTGCCCATTCCGTTGATCTCATTGAGAAGCTCGATGATCTCGTGCGAAAGTTCGGGGTCAACATTACCGGTAGGCTCGTCAGCAATAATGATCTCGGGATTGTTTACAAGCGCTCTCGCAAGGCTTACGCGCTGCTGCTCGCCGCCCGAAAGCTCGCTGGGCTTGTCCTTCATCTTATCCTTGAGCCCTACAAGATTGAGGACATAAGGAACTCTTTTTTTGATCGTGGCGGTGTTCTCGCCTACCGCGCGCATAGCGAACGCTACGTTGTCGAACACGGTCATTTTTTCGATAAGTCTGAAATCCTGGAACACAATGCCCATATGACGGCGCAGATAAGGAACGTCGCGCCTCTTCATTTTTGAGAGCTTGTTTCCGTTGATAATGATTTCGCCCGAGGTTGGATTTTCCTCGTGCATAATCAGCTTCAAAAACGTACTTTTACCGGCTCCCGAAGCGCCTACGATAAACACGAACTCGCCCTTGTCAATGCTCAGGGTAATGTTGTGCAGCGCGTGAGTGCCGTTTGGATATGTTTTTGATACGTCGATAAAATCAATCATATATACACCTTAATTTCAGGCAGTTACGGTAAACTGCCGGTTTTGATTCGGCAAACGAAAAAAGAATACGTTTTCCGAATATTTCGCGCAAAAAGGGCGCAAAAGCCCCCTTAGAACACGAACGGCAAAAATGCCAACGCCCTGAACACGCAAAAAGAATGTTCAGGAGCGATTGTTGTTTTTAATACTTAGCGGGACTAGCGTTGAGGTACTTCTTAACCATCAGCGCTACCTTGAATACGATAGCGTCCTCAAATTCACGCAGATCAAGACCCGTAAGCTTCTTGATTTTCTCCAGTCTGTAAACAAGTGTGTTACGGTGAACAAAGAGCTTTCTTGAAGTCTCGGAAACGTTGAGGTTATTCTCAAAGAAACGCTGAATAGTGAACAGTGTTTCCTGGTCGAGAGTCTCGATCGATCCGCGCTTGAAAACTTCCTTGAGGAACATCTTGCACAGAGTTGTGGGAAGCTGATATATAAGACGGGCGATACCGAGGTTGTCATAGCTTACGATGGTACGCTCGGTGTCAAATACCTTTGCTACCTCAAGAGCGGACTGGGCTTCCTTAAAGGAACGCGCCAGATCCTTGATACCGGTCACGGTAGTACCTATACCTACGACACAGTGGGTATAGAACTCGCTGGAGAGCGTGTCCGCGATAGAGCTTGCGAGCTTTTCAAGGTCGCGGCTCTCTGTGTCGGGCTTGACCTCTTTTACAAGAGCGATCTCTTCCTCGTTAATGTTGATAACAAAATCCTTTGACTTGTCGGGGAAAAGATTTTGAACGATATCATAAGCAGAAACATCGGTCTTGGAAATGATCTTGATAAGCAGGCAAACGCGGGAAACCTCGCTGTTAAAGTGGAGTTCTCTTGCCTTGAGGTAAATATCACCGGGAAGGATGTTGTCAAGAATTACGTTTTTGATGAAGTTTGAGCGGTCATACTTTTCGTCATAATACTGCTTGATGCTCGCGAACGAAACAGCCAGCAGATGAGCGTACTTTTGTGCGTACTCGTCGGTGCCCTGAACAAACACTGCGTAGTCGTACTTTGCGCTGTTGCCGAAAGATTTATATGTGTAGCCGCTGATAACAAACGGAGCTGTTGAACTAAGGGTCTCTGAATTGATGCTCTCGTTGACCTCA
>CADBXH010000075.1 GCA_902798605.1 uncultured Ruminococcus sp.
TACTGCTATTATTGAAGAATTAAAAGGCCTCACAGTTCTTGAGCTTTCAGAGCTCGTACACGCTGTAGAGGATGAGTTTGGTGTATCAGCTGCCGCTGCTGTAGCTGTTGCAGGCCCTGCAGAGGGCGGCGCTGCCGCTGCTGCTGAGCAGACAGAGTTTGACGTTATCCTTAAGAGCGCAGGCTCAAGCAAGATCGGCGTTATCAAGGCTGTTCGTGAGATCACAGGTCTCGGCCTTAAGGAAGCTAAGGCTCTCGTAGACGGCGCTCCCAAGCCCGTTAAGGAGCAGGTATCTAAGGAAGACGCTGAGTCTATGAAGGAGAAGCTCGAGGCTGCAGGCGCAGAGGTAGAGCTCAAGTAATCACCGATTCATTCGGAGATCACTATAGTAAATTTAATTGCTTGCATAAAAATGCGGAGCTGTTCGATTATGAGCAGCTCTGTTTTTTTGCAAAAAAAGCCGGCCCAAAACTCGTTTGAGTTTTGAGCCGGTTTACTTGCATTTGTTATTGCTGGGTATTATTAGGTGTGTTGGTATTATCGAACTGCGGCGGCTGCTGCGCTGTGTACTGCTGCGGCTGCTGTGCTGTGTACTGCTGTGGCTGCTGCGCTGTGTACTGCTGCGGCTGCTGCGCTGTGTACTGCTGCGGCTGCGGAACTGTGTACTGCTGCTGGGGCAGAGTGGCGGCTGCCTGTTCTTCTTTTTCTGCCCGGTCAGCTACGGATCCATCCTGCGCAACAAGCTTGTTGTTGATATCGATCGCGTTCTTGACCAAGAGGATTATGAGCATAAGGAACTCATAGAATATACGGACAATGACCGGACCGAGGAACATTAACAGAGCGCCGTAACCGGCAAATGACTGAAAACTGGAATGCGAATGAGATGAATATGATGAATAGCTATAGCTCTCATATCCGCTGAACAGCATGAAGAAGCCGACAGCGATGCAGCTTAATGTGGCGTTGATGTAAAGAAACTTGAGAATTTTCTCGAGCCACAGACTTTTGAAATTGAAAAAGTCATGCAGCCATTTGAAAAACTTGTTTAGGGTCGGGCGTTTTTTGTCGGGAACGATCATGATGAAAGCAGCGATCGTGCCTCCCAACGCGATAATACCACCTATAATATAAGCGACGTATATTGGCATTTGTTCATTCCTCCTTGAGTATTTTATTGCCACTTTTATTTAACCATAGTTTTATTGATAAGTCAAGATTTTTGGTGAAATAATACAAAATTGTAATTGAGTGAAATGAATATGTCACTGTATTGCCCGTTAATTGCATCGTATCAACGTCGGGAGGATTTTTGACTGAAAGAGAAGCCGGCTCAAAACTAAAGCGAGTTTTGAACCGGCTCCAAATTTTTATAACCAAAATAAAAATTTATTAAATTATGAATCCGCCGTTTACGCCTAAGACCTGCCCCGTGATGAACTTCGCTTTGTCGGAGCAGAGAAAAACCGCCGCGTCGGCTATGTCCTTTGGGGTGCCAAGCGTGTTGAGCGGGGTTTCTTCTTTTAAATCGCGAATCGTCTGATCGTCAAATTCCTTCATCATATCAGTCATCACAACGCCCGGGGCGATGCAATTGACGCGGATGTTCGACAATCCCAATTCCTTGGCGAGCGCCTTTGTAAGCCCGATAACTCCTGCCTTTGCGGCGCTGTAATGGCTTTCGCAGGACGCGCCGACCTGACCCCACATCGAGCTGATGTTGAGGATAACTCCCTTGTGGTTTGGCAGCATAAATCTGTTCAGCGCCTCCTGAGTGCAGTTAAAAACTCCGTCAAGGTCGGTGCCGAGCATAGCTCTCCAGTCGTCCCGAGTCAGCTCTGTGAACAGCTTTTGCTGGGCTATACCCGCGTTGTTGATGAGGATATCAATGCCGCCGAACTCGGAGTCGATCTCGTCAAACATAGCGTTGACCGACTCCCTGACTGCGACATCAGCCTGAACGGCGATCGCATTCACTCCATAAGAGTCGCGCAGAACGCTGACAAGGTTTTCTGCCTTTTTGCGGTTTTTGTTGTAATGAACGGCAATATTCCTGCCGGTCTGAGCAAAGGCGACGCACAATGCGGTACCGATACCGCCCGACGCGCCCGTAATCAATACGTTTTCCATAATAATCATCCTATTTAAAGCCTCCCCCGTCACTTGTTACGGGGGAGGTGTCATTTCACTTGTGAAATGACAGAGGGGGCGGCGTTTCCGCTAACGCCCCGTTTTCTTGAACGTTAAATGTGCTGACGGAGAGGTAGCCCGCCAAAATCTAACGTTTGTATAATCGGGCGGACACACGGGTCCGCCCCTACGGTTGTTTTATAAGGTTTTTACTTTTTCTTCTTAAACCCGTCTTTCAGGCTCACGCTTCTGTTGAATACCAAATGACCCGGCTTGCTATCCTTGTTGTCAACGCAGAAGTAGCCCAGCCTCATAAACTGGAAGCTCTTGGGAGCCTCGGCGTTTTCGAGGTTCTTTTCTGCCTTGCAGTTTTTGAGTATCTCGAGCGAGTTGGGGTTGAGGTAGTCGAGGAAATCTCCCTCCTCCGCGTCGGGGTCGGGCACAGTAAAGAGATTGTCGTAAAGCCTTACCTCGGCGTCGGCGCAGTTGTTCGCGTCTACCCAGTGGATAGTGCCGCGCACCTTTCTGCCGTCGGGCGTATTGCCGCCGCGCGTTTCGGGGTCGTACTCGGCGTAAACCTCAACAACATTGCCGTTTTCGTCCTTTTTGCAGCCCGTGCATTTTACGATGTAGGTCGATTTCAGCCTGACCTCGTTGCCGGGGTAGAGGCGCTGATACTTTTTGATCGGCTCCTCCATAAAGTCCTCCGCCTCGATCCAGCTCTCGCGTGAGAAGGTGACGGTTCTTGTGCCGTCTTCTGGGCGGTTTGGGTTTTTCTCAACCTCAAATTCCTCGGTCTTGCCCTCGGGATAGTTAGTTAAAACGAGCTTGATAGGATGGATAACGCACATCGTGCGCTCGGCGTTTTCGTTGAGGTCGTCGCGCAGGCAGTGCTCCAAAAAGCTGTACTCAACGATCGAATTTACCTTGGACACGCCGATCTGGTCGATGAACGAGCGGATGGACTTGGGCGTGTAGCCGCGTCTGCGCAATCCGCAAAGAGTAGGCATTCTGGGATCGTCCCAGCCGTTGACGTGGTTGTTTTCAACAAGCGCTCTGAGCTTGCGCTTTGACATTACCGTGTTGTTTATACCGAGCCTTGCGAACTCGATCTGTCTGGGCTTTGCGGGAGCCGAGATGTTCTCGATGACCCAGTCGTAGAGTGGTCTGTGCGACTCGAATTCGAGCGTGCAAAGGCTGTGGGTGATACCCTCGATCGCGTCCTCGATCGGGTGCGCAAAGTCGTACATCGGGTAGATGCACCAACTGCCGCCCGTGCGGTGGTGGTGCAGGCGGTTTATGCGGTAGATTACCGGGTCGCGCATATTGAAGTTGCCCGACGCGAGGTCGATCTTCGCGCGCAGGGTCATACTTCCGTCCTCGAACTCGCCGTTGCGCATACGCTCAAACAGGTCAAGGCTCTCCTCAACGGGTCTGTCGCGGAACGGGCTTTTTGCAGGGGTTTTGGTGTCGCCGCGGAATTCGCGCATTTGGTCGGCGTTGAGCTCGCATACGTAAGCCAAGCCCTTTTTGATGAGCTCGACCGCGTAGCCGTACATCTGCTCAAAGTAGTCAGAGGCGTAGTAAAAGCGGTCGCCCCAGTCAAAGCCGAGCCACTTGATGTCCTCCTTTATGGCGTCGACGTACTCAACGTCCTCCTTAGTAGGGTTGGTGTCGTCCATTCTCAGGTTGCACATACCGTTGTATTTTTCGGCGGTGCTGAAATTGATGCAGACCGCCTTTGCGTGACCGATGTGAAGATACCCGTTGGGCTCGGGCGGAAAGCGCGTGTGAACCGTCTTGCCCTCATATCTGCCGCCCTCGGCGATATCCTCGTCAATAAAATCGTGTATGAAGTTACCGGTCATAACCTCGTTTGGTGTATTTTCAGACATATCATTTACCTTCTTTTGTTGTTTATCATTGCGCGTTCAGCTTTTCCAGTCCTATTTCCAATCTTCTCATTGTTTCTTCTCTGCCCAAGATGTCCAAGATCTCTATCGCGCCGCCGGGAGTGACGGTCTTGCCTGCGGCCGCTATGCGGACAGGCCACATAACCGTGCCGTTTTTGAGCTCCTTTTCCTTTGCCATATTTATCAGGCAGTCGTGGATGGGCTCCGATTCCCAGTCGGGGAGAGCCTTTAACCTCTCGTACGCCTCGCGCAGTACAACGGGCGCGTTCTCAAGGTTCGTCTTGCTCTTTTTATTTATGAACAGCTCTTTGCCGTACTCGGGGAGTTGGGCGAAGAAGTCGAGCATTTCGGGTATCTTGGTGAGCTGAGTCACGCGCTTTTGCAAAATATCCGCGAACTTTTCATAGGGTATATCGGCGTCGCCGAAGACCTCTTTGTAATATGGCATAGCCGCCTCTGTGAATTCCTCAGCCGTCATCGCCTTGATATACTCGCCGTTGAACCAGCTCAATTTATCGTAGTCAAAAACAGCGGGGGATTTGCTGATACCGTCTATCGAGAATACCTGTTCAAGCTCGCTGAGAGTGAAAATCTCCTGATTATCCTTCGGACACCAGCCGAGCAGAGCGATATAGTTGATGATCGCCTGCGGCAGATATCCGTCATCGATAAGGTCGTAAAAGCCCGTTGCGCCGTGGCGTTTTGAAAGCTTTGACACATTGCCGTCCTCATCCTTGCCCATAATAAGCGGTAGGTGGATGTAGGTCGGTATCTCCCAGCCGAAAGCCTCGTAAAGCAGGTTGTACTTAGGTGTGGAGCTCAGATATTCCGAGCCTCTTACAACGTGGGTGATACCCATCGTGTGGTCGTCGATGACGTTCGCGAAGTTGTAGGTGGGGTAGCCGTCGGTCTTGATCAAAATCTGATCCTGCAATTCTGTATTGTCAACAGTGATCTCGCCGAACACCGCGTCGTTAAAGGTCGTGCTGCCGTCTATCGGCATCTTCTGGCGGATAACGTAGGGCACGCCCTCGGCTAAAAGTCTGTCGATCTCCTCTTGGGGAAGGTCGCGGCAGTGGCGGTCATATCCGCCGCCGATGTTCTCGTTCTGGATTTTTTCGAGCCTTTCCTTTGAGCAGAAGCAGCGGTATGCCTTGCCTTCCTTTATCAGTTGCTCGGCGTAGGGAAGGTACATATCCTTGCGCTCGCTCTGAACATAGGGACCGAAATCGCCGCCTACATCGGGACCCTCATCGTGTTGTAGTCCCGCTAATTTAAGCGTATCGTATATAAAGTCGACCGCGCCCTCAACAAGGCGTTCGCGGTCGGTATCCTCAATGCGCAAAATGAACTTTCCGCCCTGCGACTTAGCCACAAGGTACTCATATAAAGCCGTTCTGAGGTTGCCGACGTGCATAAAGCCCGTGGGGCTCGGAGCGTATCGTGTTCTGACGGTTTTCTCTGCCATAAAATCACCCTTTAAAATAAAAAATACTATACCAAATAAGTATAGCATATTTGTCGGGATATTTCAATGCTTTTAAAATGAGAAACCGCGGACGGTTTTACCCATCCGCGGTCATTATTTTTGTGAAATTGCCGCTTTGCGGCAGTGAAATTATTTCCTTTGGAAATAGTGAAATTTTTCGGTTGCCCGAAAAGTGAAATTAAATTCGCTTAAAACTTGCGGAGCAAATTTCACTCCGGCAGGAATTTCACTTGGCAACGCCAAATTTCACTCGCGTAAGCGAATTTAGCTCTTAAGCCTTGCCTACCGAGCCGAAGAGCTCCATCTTCTCTTTAACGGTGTCCTTGATCGCCTGAGCGCCGGGAGCGAGGAGCTTACGGGGATCGAAGCCCTTGCCCTGCAGATCCTTGCCTGCCTCGATGTACTCTCTTGTAGCCGCTGCAAAAGCGAGCTGGCACTCGGTGTTAACGTTGATTTTTGAAACGCCGAGAGTGATTGCCTTCTTGATCATATCCTCGGGGATACCTGTGCCGCCGTGGAGAACGAGGGGCATATCGCCTGTGAGCTGCTGGATAGCGTCGAGGGTCTCAAAGCTGAGTCCTGCCCAGTTGTCGGGATATTTGCCGTGGATGTTGCCGATACCTGCCGCGAGCATTGTAACGCCGAGGTCTGCTACCATCTTACATTCCTGCGGATCGGCACATTCGCCCGCGCCGATAACGCCGTCTTCCTCGCCGCCGATAGAACCAACCTCAGCCTCGATAGAAAGATTAAGGTCGTTACAGATACCAACGAGCTCCTTTGTCTTTTCAACATTTTCCTCGATGGGATAATGTGAGCCGTCAAACATAATTGAGCTGAAGCCTGCCTCGATACAAGCCTTTGCGCCCTCATATGAGCCGTGATCGAGGTGGAGAGCAACGGGAACGGTGATACCGAGCTCGTCGAGCATTCCGTTGACCATACCGACTACGGTCTTGTAGCCGCACATATACTTGCCCGCGCCCTCCGATACACCGAGGATAACGGGAGAGTTGAGCTCCTGCGCTGTGAGAAGGATCGATTTTGTCCACTCAAGGTTGTTGATGTTGAACTGGCCTACTGCGTAGTGGCCTGCTTTTGCTTTTGTAAGCATTTCTTTTGCGTTTACTAAAGGCATAATCATCTTCCTTTTTTACAGAATTTCGGAGAGGGAACGTCTTCCCGCACCGAGTTACAATAATTATAACATATATTTTACGGATTATAAAGCGATTTGCGGAAAAAACTCGGAAAAAAACAACGAAAAAATATGATTAAACCGATATTTTTATAAAATTTTCAGTTTATTGTCACATAGGTTGGTTGCTTTTACCGCTTTTAAATAGTATAATGTTATTTGTAAATCAATAAGAAAACTTTTTCAAGGTGATATTATGGATAATAATTTTGAAAACAACACCGGTAATCAGCCGCAGCGTCCGTTTACCGAAAAGCCCGAGCAGCCCGCTCAGCCTTTTGGCTTTGAGCCCGAAAAGCCGCTGATGCAGCAGCCCGAGGAATCGTTTGACGACCCTGCGGATCAGGCTTTTGACCCAATCGAGCAGACGGCTACATATCAGGACGGAGCATTTGATCAGGTGCCTAAGCCCCCGCAGTATGCGCAGCCCCCGCAGTACACGCAGCCCCCGCAGTATCCTCAGCAGGGCTTTGGTGTTCAGCCGCCTGTGCCCCCTGTGCAGAACAATTATCAAAACCCCGTTTACTTCAACGGCGCTTACGGTCAACCCCCGCAGGGATTTGTGCAGCCTCCGGTTCAGCCGATGCAGCCGCCTATGCCTCAGACTATGCCGCAACCGATGACTCAGCCTGCACCGCAGCCCATGCCTCAGCAGCAGTTTGTTTCTCCGCTGCAGGCGCCCGGAGAAGACGACGCAGAGTTCGCGGCAAATACAAATCAGACTCAGCCGAGCGTTCCCGCGTCCGATCAGAAAGACTCGTATGTTGCCGCGCCAAAGAAAAAGACAAAGGCAAACAAGGGAATGCTGATCGTCATCATCGTGCTCGCGGTAATGCTTGCGGCAAGCTTTATCGGAATTATTTACTATGTCGCAGCAAACTCGAACGACAACAGTTCAAGTTCATCTTCACAGAGTTCAGACCCCGACGGTATTTTCCCTCCCGATTACAATTATAAAGCCCCCGGCAACGATCAGCCCGCGACCGAGGCTCCAAAATTTGACGACAGCGATTACAGCGATAAGACCCAAGAGGACTACAGCGGGCTCAAGCTCGAAAAAAAGCCTGCCGACGCCAAAACTAACAGTAACTACGGCTCGGAATACGCGTTTAAGAAGACCTCTCCGTCGGTAGTCGGCGTCAAGGGCTTCGGCGATAAGGATAAAAAGACCAAGGTCTCTGAGGGCAGCGGTATCATAATCTCCGAGGACGGATATGTAATTACAAACTCTCACGTTGTTAATAACAGCAGGAATTCTATGGTGCTGTTTGTGTACACATCAGACGGCAAGGAATACAACGCCGGCGTAGTCGGATTTGACTCAAGGACAGATATAGCGCTGTTAAAGCTCGACGACGCAAAGGGACTCACCCCCGCTCAGTTCGGTGATTCAACCCAGCTTGCGGAAGGCGATGACATAGTGATCGTCGGCAACCCCGGCGGTATGGAGTTCCAGAACTCTATGACAAAGGGCATTGTGTCTGCGCTTGAGCGTGACGCTTCCAAAAAGAGCATTGTAAAATACATCCAGACCGACGCTGCTATCAACCCCGGCAACTCCGGCGGCCCCGCGGTCAATATGTACGGTCAGGTCGTAGGTATCGCGTCGGCGAAGATAGTCAATGAAAGCTACGAGGGAATGGGCTTTTGTATCCCCTCTGCAACTGTCAAGACAATCGTTGACGACCTTATGAAGAACGGCTATGTTCAAAACCGCGTAAAGATAGGTATCTCGGGTGAGGCGCTGACAAGCGAGCAAGCTATGCAGCTCGGTGTATCGGGCGGTATTTATGTTGATACAGTTGACCCCAACGGCCCTTGCGGAGACACCGAAATCGCTGAGGGAGATATTATTTACGAAGCTGACGGCGAGAATATCGAATCGTTCTCGGATATCTACAACGTGCTCGAAAAGCACAAGGAAGGCGATACGATCACGATAAAGTACTATCACCCCCGCTCGGGCTCGAACGATTATGAGGAAAAAGAGATCGAGGTTGAGCTTCAGGCGGATAAAGGATAGCGGAGCTAAATTCGCCTTCGGCGAGCTAAATTGCGCTGCGCACAGCTAAATATGCCTTTGGCGCACTAAATAAACTTTTACCGCGGATGGTTAAAAACTGTCCGCGGATATTTTTATGTCGCGGCAGCAACAAGGTAAAAATTGTAAAAACAATCAAAAAATCTCTCAATATTTGGAATACTTCTAATCAATACATCGTAAATTTATGCGGAGCACTCAGGCGCTCCGCGTATTTTATTAATGTTTTGTCACAACTCGAATATTTCTCGAACGGAAAAATAGCCGGTTTTTTATTTCTTTTTTAGAAAATCAGGCAAAGCGTAACATCGCTTGTTAATATTAAAAAAGAATGTGACAAATCCTTAATAATTTGAGTACAAGTTTGCCAAAAATCGGTTACAATTTTAATATTGCGTTGACTTTACTACAATTTTGTAGTATCATTTTCTACAAGAGAATTGTGGCGT
>CADBXH010000076.1 GCA_902798605.1 uncultured Ruminococcus sp.
AGTTCGATTTTGAAAAATCCGGTTTTATGCGAAACGGGGAGATCACCACAGTCAAGGTGGTCGAAGCAGAAGAGCAACCCACTTTGCTTGGGCAAATAGTTCAAGGCGGAGTGGATGAAAAGTACTACATAACATCAGAGAAGATGTCTAAGTGGGTCTATCTAAAAGGCGCAAAAAAAATACCGCGTAAATCTGCTACTGGTCATGAATATATGTTCTCAGAAGGACCTATTGCCTTCCCAGACCCGTGGGACAGACCAGGAAGAACGATGCTTACCAGCGAATCAACGCTTAATCGGTCAACACATGTGGTGTGTGATGCAAAAACCGGCAGATTGCGTTTACTTACTCCAATAGAAACGGAACGTCTGCAAGGTTTCGACGATGATTGGACAAACACCGGTATGCCGGATAGGATGAGATATTTTTGCATGGGCAACGCTTTGGTCGTTCCTATGATAACCCGAATGGGAAAAGTTCTGGATGACATCTTCGCTAATGAGCCATAAGGGATAAGATTTGATCCAGTTTTAAACCAAGAGGGTCTTGTGTTCATCACAGGGCCCTTTTTATCGTACAGAAAGCGACGGTGAGCTATATGGAGGGAACAGAATACAAAACCAAAGAAGCCGTATTGAAACGCGGTCAGGAAATCATCGGTATCCCCATGCGTGAAGTAGATAAGACCGGAAGGCTTTCTACCGGCAAAGGCGCAATTGGAACTGTTATTGAAGAAAGCTGGTATGGTTATCGTCCCAACTCAGAATCAGAGCCCGATTTTCCAGAGGCAGGTGTCGAGTTGAAAGCCACTCCATATGTCCGCGGTAAAAAGGGACAGATACGCGCTAAAGAGCGATTGGTTTGTAATATCATCAATTATATGGAGGAGTATAAGAACAGTTTTAAGGATAGTTCGTTCTGGCATAAGTGTCAGACTATCCTTATCCTTTCGTATGAGCACCTCAAGGATAGGCCCAAGGGCGATTTCACGATAGATAAAGCAGTGTTGTTCAGTTACCCTGAAGAAGACCTTGTGATAATCGAGCGTGATTTTGCTACGATCATGGACAAGATAAAAGCCGGAAAAGCACACGAGATTTCTGAAGGCGACACGATGTATCTTGGTGCGTGCACTAAAGGAGCGAATGCTAAGAGTGTTCGTGAGCAGCCGTTCTCAGAACTGCCGGCAAAACAACGTGCGTATTCACTGAAAACATCATATATGACGCATGTGCTGAACACTTATATTTTTGGCAATGCTGAGTGTGAGAAGATAGTCAAGGATTGGCATCAACTGCAAACTACTTCTTTTGAGGACTATATAATCAATAAAATCTCTCCTTATTTTGGAAAAACACAAAATGAGTTAAAATCGATTTTTGGTGTCGATTCTTCGGCAAAAAACCTGAATGAATTGCTTTTGGCTAAGATGCTCGGTATCAAAGGAAAGATAGCCTACACTGATGAATTTCAAAAGGCTAACATCATTCCAAAAACTATACGACTTCGTCGTGATGATACGATCAAGGAATGTATGTCTTTCCCTCAATTTGATTTTATTGAATTGAGTCAAGAGACCGAGTGGGAAGAATCAGAATTATACAACTACCTCGCGCCGACAAAATTCCTTTTTGTTATTTTCAAAGAACAAGACAACGGCGATTGGGAATTTGAACGTATCAAGTTCTGGAATATCCCTAACGATGACCTCGAAGAAGTACACAAGGTTTGGCAGCGAACGATAGACATAATAAACGACGGAGTTGAATTGATACCCACTCCCAGAGGTGTCCGCAATAATCTTCCGAAACAGAGTGAGAATAGGGTCGCTCATGTGCGACCTCACGGAAGAAATGGAAATGATAAACTTCCTCTTCCCGACGGCAGGATGATGACCAAGCAGTGCTTCTGGTTGAATAATACATATATAGCGGAACAGATAAAGGAGGAAATATAAATGCCACTTATTTCAATGGATAATGTTAGAGAAGCCATTAAGGTAACAATTCCCAGAACAAAGCCCTATTCATTATCGCAAACTCTAAAAATTGAAAATATAGATAGGTTTAATGCTCTAGATAGAAATGGTTTAGTTTATGGTGTAACTGAGAAAAGAATTCTTTTATACAACACACAGTATGGTGAAAAACTATATATGCAATATCCAGGCAAAGAATCCACTAGAGAAAGAGGCAGGTTTCCATTAGATGCACGACCCGTGCTAAAAAAGGCTGATGGCACTTTTGCTCCAGATATGGATTTCAAAAGAATCTGGGATATTATAGATGTTATTGGTACAGACCATCGGGGAGATATGGATATTCTTGCCGCACTTTTTCTTAGAATCGCATATATGTTAGGTTATCAGAATAATAATTCACCATACGAATGTGAAACTATTGACATTGCAACAAACTCTGTGGTTGATAGCCAATCCATCAATTTTGTATGGAATTCTCTTTCTTTGAGTCCTGATGTAATAGAAACATTGAATGATAGATTCGGCAGTTTTAATGGTATCTCATTAGAAGCATTTTTATACTATAACGATTTGCTGGCGCAAAATGAAGATTGCAAATATCATTATTTACAGAACGATAGCTGGAATATTTGCACAGGGAGAATAAATAATTGCTTATCACATCTAACCGTTATTTCTCACCTTAGAGGTAATATGGGAATTTCAGAACTAATCGATAGATTTCAACGCACTGGTGTAGCCCCACTTCCGCAAAGTAGATTTTCTGATGCATGCGGGGACTTAGTAACAAGAGAATAAATGGTTAGAGTTGTTGAACTGTTCGCCGGTGTCGGCGGTTTTCGTTTAGGATTGGAAGCGGTTTCTGAAAGGTTCAAGACCATTTGGGCAAACCAGTGGGAACCACACAAAAAAGAACAATATGCCTTTGATTGCTATGTCAGCCATTTTGGCAAAAGCAAAAACCATGTATGTATGGATATAGCGAAGGCAAAAGAAATGATACCTGACCACGATTTGCTGGTCGGAGGTTTCCCGTGCCAAGATTACTCTATAATAAAAAAGAACTCTCAAGGGATAGAGGGTTCTAAAGGCGTGCTATGGTGGGAGATAGATGATATCATCGAAGCTAAACGACCAAA
This sequence comes from uncultured Ruminococcus sp., assembly GCA_902798605.1. The sequence continues at coordinate 3,121 of CADBXH010000076.1, forward strand.
ATTCATACTTCTTGAAAATGTTGATAGGATAATCCGTTCTCCTGCAAAACAACCAGGACGGGATTTCTCTATCATTCTTCGTTGCTTATATGAAAAGGGATATGCTGTAGAATGGCGTGTGATAAACGCCGCTGACTATGGGCAAGCACAGCGACGCCGAAGGACTTTCATATTAGCTTATCATAACTCTACAAAGTTATTTCAACACTTTGCAGATGCCGTTTGTGTCAATGGAGTAAAGCAAGCTCATTCCCATATAATGAACGATGGTATCTTGGCAAAGGCGTTTCCAATTTGCAGTCACAACAAAACGTTCGTTGACTGCTGGATAGATGAGCTTCAATATTTTGGAATGTCTGATTTATCAAAAGAACAGCGGGTCCGTTTTTGCAATGCCGGCGTAATGATGAACGGTCGAATCTATTCCGTCGATGTTGTCCCGCAATATGGATCTCCCATCCCGTTGAAAAACATCCTTGAGCCATTGGTCACTGATGACAAATACTTTATCAAAGACGAATCTCTTCCTAGGTGGCGATACTGTAAAGGCGCTAAGCATGAACTTCGTTATAGAAAAGACGGGACACCGTATTATTTCAACGAAGGATCAGTGGCATTTCCTGACTCTCACGATAAACCGGCACGCACTCTTCTGACAAGTGAACCGAAACTTAGCAGGACGTCTCATGTCGTATGTGACATCAGTTCTGGCAGACTTCGTACGCTCACGCCTTTAGAGTGTGAACGGCTCAACGGTTTCCCAGATGGCTGGACAAATACGGGAATGCCTGAACAAATGCGGTATTTCACTATGGGCAACGCATTGGTCGTACCGATTGTTACACGAATCGGAGAGGTTTTGCTTTCATACTTTTAGCACAATTGAATCATCCTAGACTTTTAAATCAAGAAATAATTTTATCATGCCTGTAAAGGATGTAGACAAAAACAACAATTCTTGAAAACCTATTTTTTTAGCACTTCTCAGCACGAATATGATGATACACAAAACAGTGTGTAATATAGTTGAACACTATGATTGTGTTGATAGTTACGCTGAAAACAAAGCAACTTCTATATTTTTAGCCTCGGCAAACAAAATACGTTCGCCGAGGCTTTACTCTTGGCACATAACTGACAACAGCAGTTATTATCGAAGATATACACCCTTGCAAAATCTGCTCGACCTACAAATCGCGAGAAATGGGCTGTGTGGCGCGTTTTGGATTGGCGTATTCGTACTGCTGAAAACTACGAAAATCGGGTGTTGGCGGTTTGTGGCGGCGAGAGGGGCGGATTTGCGGTCGTTATGTATTTTGCTTGTCTTTGCGCTTGCGGTTGGGGAAATATGCCTCGTTCCAGTCGATGTATTCCTCTACGGTAATTTTGCCGTTGGAGCAATCCTCGCGTTTGGAGAGGGCTGCGTATTTCCACTTTTTGAAGTCAGGCTGCTTGATTTGATTGACCTTCACTCGCGCGGAATAGCGGCGGTAATACTTTCGGTAAATTGGGATCGCTTTATCCTCCGCCATTTTATTTTTGTAGTTTTCCTCAGCGGCGAGGTCACGGCAGGAGCGGACTTCTCCCGGATGAATCCGGTTGCAATAACGCGTGTCGTAGTTGCCCTTGACAGTAAAAAACTGTCCGCAGCGTTCACAGCGTTTCAGCTTCACACCGTACTCTATCAGCTTATTGAATTCAAGCTCTAAAAACTCGTGCAGACTTTCGCAACGGTAACGGATTACCGGCTTGTGATTGTAGTTGTGGAAATACATCAAAGTGTATACGTCGATGTTATGCTCGCGAGCAAAATCGGCAAGCGCGAGCGGATCATAATCTGCTGAGGTTTTCTTATCGCTCATAAGCAATCGCTGCTCTTCGTTGAATGCGACGAAGGGCGGCATTTTCTTTATCTTGCGGTAGAGATAATAGCGCACGGCAGGCGTCATATCTCCCAACACATCAGGATGAAACTTGGAATCAAAACAAAACTCCAAAACCTCTTTATATTCCTGCTGCAGCATTTTCAGATATTGATAATAGTCATCCATCGCTTCCGAAATATCAGCGCCGTTTTTTATGCTAGGAGGAAACAACGCAGAAGCAGTGGAACCGAATGCAAGATAATTTATCAATTCCTTATACGCGCGGTAAGATATGAATTGGTTGATGTTGTCCTGCATATTGCTGTAGGCATCCGGCAATTCAAACTCTTCATATTTGTACAATCTAAGTTTGACCTCATCATACAGCGAATCAAAATCCGCGTACATAAATTCAAACAGCGCCTCACCTAACGGAACAGTAACTATGCTGCCGCTCAGCGGATCATTTTTCTGCTGTGGTTTGATATCTGAGTGTCGCTCGTAGAAAACTCTTTCAAACTCGTCGATCTCTTTTGAATCGATAGGAAAACGAATGCGATCCAGCCACTCTGAATTATCATCAGTGTCGTTTGTCTGCAAGTGTTTCATCTGCTCTTCTGCTTCGATACAGAGCGCGACAAATTCATCATCATTGGTTTTCATCAGCTCGGTTGTGTTGTTCTCCGGATGGTAGGTCGCGTAAACCATCCCATCCGTAAACGAAACATTTTCCGTGCCTGTTCTCTTTAGTAGATACTCTTCGTAGTCGGATAACTCGTAGTTTTTAAAATCCATCAGCGCACCTCTTTTGTACAATGCAAATTCTTTGATAATCCAACAATTTAACTGTGTCTAATTTATATTGTACAAAACTATTGAAATTCTGTCAATCCCCGTTATAATGATAATACGGACGTTCGAAAATCAATGAATGAGGTGTTGAAGTGAAAAAGCATAAGGACTATTTTATGTTACCGAATAAGATTTTTGATTTGGAATTGAAGCCGCGCGACTTCATTGTGTACAGTTGTCTGGTGCGGCACAAGGACAATGAAACACACACTTGTTTTCCATCGCGCAAGTTGATTGCGAAGGAATGCTGTATCACATTGAGAACGGTCGATAAAGCATTGGCGAGTCTGCAAAACCTTGCTCTGATTGATTTACAGAACAGAAAAAGAATGAACGGCAGCAACACGACAAATCTTTATACGATCACTGTGCTCTTGGAGAAAGCTTCATAAATTACTGCACCTACTGTAAACTCTGCTTAACAAATAACTATACCCATAGAACTATACAGAGATACAGCAGAAGAAGAGAAAAGCATGGTTTCAATTTTTGAAAAATCCAAGCATTTATGCCCGGTCGAAAAGTAAGCAGGAGAAAGCCCGACGCCTATTTGGGGCGACGGACAGTTCACATCAGCCGGCAATGCCGACTGTTAAGCCGTTTTTCGGGGTTTTGGATTTTGAAAAACTGTGCGTCAATTATGGGGCTTGACGCTTATGACAGCGCTTTCAAAATCGAATAAACTCAAAAAGTCAGTGTTTAAGCCGAAAGCAGACAGCGCTTTGGCTGACGTAAACGCAAGAAACGGAGGTTTTGAATGAACAACGAGGACAAAAAGGAAAGGTTTACTTTGTGGATGAAACACTCCACATTTGAAAAAGTCGAGGAGAACTACCGCGAGGATAACTGTCAAAAGAAAAGCGAGTTCATTGAAAATGCAGTAAATTTTTACTGCGGATATTTGAAAATGAATTCGAGCGAACCGTTTCTCTCCACAGTCTTGAGAGAAACATTGAAGAAATTAATCAAAGCAAGTGATGACAGAATCAGCAGATTGCTCTTCAAAATTGCGGTGGAGCTTGCCATCACCATGAACGTAGTCGCCGCCAATCAGGGAGTCGATAAACAAGTGCTCAACTCCCTGCGCGGAGAATGCATTAAGGAAGTCAAGAAAACAAACGGTATCTTTACATTTGATGAAGCCGACAACTGGCAGAAAGGATTGTGATTAATTGAAACGGAAAAGGAAATAATAACCATGAGGTGACTATTATCAGAATCGAGGTAAAAGAAAAGCCTAAGCTGGTTTTGTTTTATCTGAATCAAAAAGAATCCGCCGACGGAAAATTAATGAAAGAAATCGAGGACAGCATGCAAGTCTTGAAAAATCTTTCCTTTCTTTCTGTTGTGGTGGAATCAGGCGAGGACGATTTGGCGGACAGTCTTTACTGTCTGCTGAAACAAAACCGCAAGGCTGCCGCCGAAAAACTCTCGGCGTAAAATCGGGCGCAAGCCGCCCGATTACATACCATTATTTACCTGCGATTATTGTCTGGATATTCAAAAAACTGTGTGATACAATGTTGTCAATAAACGCATCGGAGTTGATAGGATGACTGAAAAATTCTATATTGCCGCCTACTGCCGTATCTCAGTAGACGATGAGCTGAACAAGGAAAATACCTCGATTGAAAACCAAAAGGCTATCATTGAGGACTATGTTAAAACCAACTTCCCAAACTCGGAGCTCGACTTCTACGAGGACAGGGACAAGAGCGGCTATACCTTTGAACAGCGCGAGGGCTACCAAAAAATGCGGCGCAAGCTGTTCCGTAATCAATACGACATTCTGATAATCAAAGACCTCTCGCGCTTCTCCCGAAGAAACGGAGCGGGCTTGGTAGAACTGGAAGCCCTGCGCGACGAGGGGATACGCATCATTGCCATCGGCGACAACATCGATTACCCCACCAATGACGACTGGCTGCGGATACAAATCTACTTTTTGATGAACGAGATGCCCGTCACTGACACCTCCAAAAAGGTGCGCAACGTCATCAAACGGCGGCAACAGGACGGCAAATGGATCTGCTCTGTCCCCTACGGCTATGTGATCACCAACTCCAAAACGATGGCGTTTGAGATCGAACCGACCGAGGCTGTCGTTGTGCGAAAGGTATATGAGCTGTACAATCAGGGCTGGGGCTACAAGCGGATCGCCAACTACCTCACCGACCAACATATCCCTACGCCGAGAATGAACGAACGCGCACGAAAGGAAGCCCGCGGCGAGGAATGTCACCTCAAAGCAAAACCGCAGTGGAGCATCGCGACGATTCAGGGGATATTAACAAACGATTTCTACATCGGCACACTGCGGCAGGGAAAATACACGCGCAAGAAAATCAACGGAAAGGACATCAAGCGCGACGAAAGCGATCACATCATCTTCCTTAAAAATCACGAACCGATCATCGACTACCGCGTATATGCGACCGCGCAAAACGCCATGCAGGAGCGCACGCGCAACAACTACCGCGGCACCAGGATATACACCAACGCTTACTCCGGCTTGATGGTGTGCGGCGACTGCGGCAGTCCGATGTTCCCGATGAGCAGGAGCGACCTCAAAGAAGCCTACCGCTGCGGAGAATACCACAAGCGCGGACTTAAGGGCTGCACCAGCCACCACATCCGTGTGGACACGCTCGACGCGATCGTGAAAGCGTATTTGCAAATGGTGCGCGACACCTCCTCGAAAATGATAGAAAATTTACAACAAACGATAGCCGAGGAAGAAAAGCAGATCCAAACCACCAACAATACGCTCGAACAGCTTGAAGAAATGATCGACGACACCAAGGCAGAAAAAAAGGCTCTCATGCGGCAATGCGCGAGAGACATTGCCCGAAAGCCCGAACGTGAAAAAGATATACAAGAAACATACGATGAATTGATCACGGAGTGCGACGAGCGGATCGAGGGCTTGGAAAACCAAATCAAGCTGACCTACGACAAGCACAACACCGTTGTCAGCGCGAACCGCACGGCACAGCTTGCGATAGATCTGTTCGACGAGATACTGAACAAAGAAAAATTGGAGAAAAACGACCTTGAACTGCTGATCGAAAAGATAACGGTTTACGAAGACCACATCCACATCAAGCTGAAAGACGACATCGACCGCATCCTGCACATCGGCAACGCCGATCTCGAAAAAGAGCAAAATCAGCAAAGCAAAAACACAAGAGATAAGAAGTTTGCTGTCAACATTGTCAGTGACGGAGACCCGCTGGAGATTTATACGGCGACCGACGGAGAGGTTATTTTTAAGAAATACTCGCCTGTGGGCGAGCTGTCGGAATTTGCAGGGCAGTACGCCGACTGTCGGAATTTGCAGGGCAGTACGCCGACGTGATCGCGCGGATAAGCTCGCTGCCGACTTTGATCTGCGACACCGACCATGTTATCGCGGCGGCGGGAGTTTCTAAGCGCGAATTTCTTGAGCGCAGGATAAGCCCCGTGCTCGAGAACCTAATGGACAACCGCAAGAGCTACTCGGCGACCGAGCGCACGCTCAACAACGTTCAGCCGATCGAGGGTATCGATCAAAACGCGGCGGTGATCTACCCGATCATCGCGTCAGGCGACGTTATGGGAGCTGTGGTAATGCTCAGCGGCGACAGCGTAAAAGTCCCCTCCGCCCCCGAGATAAAGCTCGCGCAGTCCGCGGCGGCGTTCTTGGGCAAGCAGATGGAAAACTGAGCAACGCAAATTGATGTATAAAACCGCTGTGCAGGCAGATAACGCCACACAGCGGTTTTTATTTGTGAGGAAGTTTTCGACGGTCTGCTCGGCGGCGTGCTTGATTATGTACAGCGCGTCGTCGGGATATTTCTCGATCAGCTCGTCGAGGATCTCGCGCTTGCTGCTGTCCTCGAACAGATCCTCACCCATATCGAAAAGATCGTCGTATTCGTTGTAGCGGTCTTGATATTTTAATTTTTCAATCTGTCCAGCTGCTGTAAAAGTTGCTGTTCCGTTGGATTTGTCGACAAAATCTGCTCTACTTTTCGTAAATGTTCCACCGATGTGATTGTATCTGCCAGTTTTACCATTGTATCTCCTGAGAAAGAATCCGAACTCTTCAGCATAAGGTCTGAGTATTCTGTCAAGTATTTTCTGTCTATCATAACCCTTATCCTCCATTTTCTCAATGTAATTTGCAATAGTTCTTGCCTCGGGTGTATTATTCGATAAACCGCCTATTGCATATATTTTCTCGATAGAATTATCTTCAAAGGAACTGTCATATATAATAAATTTGTAATCATATATGTTTCCTTCCTCGCATTCAACAAGCATAGAATTATCACTAATTCTTAACCCTGCGTCATTGCCTGTTTTCATAGCATTATTATACTTTGCCCACTCCGCACCTGTCAAGGCATTTGAAAAACGATCCGAATACCTTATATCCTCCTTCTCCTCGTTGAACCTCTCGGAGAGCGGGATCACCTTGCCGTCGTCGTCATAGGTCACGGGATCGGCAGATTTGATTTGGGAGGATTTGCGAATAACAAAGGACGCGCCGCGACTGACAGGCTTTCCGTTAACAAGGTCGCCGCCTTCATTAAGGATAATTCCGTCATAATCAAGGTTGTTTTCCTCGATTATTTCAGACAGATCATAGCCGTCCGTCCAGTCAGGCAGTCCGTTATCGGTCAATTCGCTCATACCGTACTCGCTGCGATACTGTTCAAATATGGCTCTATCATCAGCGTTTCGCGTATCAAACATCCTGCTTGACTTAACAAATACATCATATAAGCCCTTGCCGGTTTCGCGCTGCGTGTACCTTTCAGCGTACGGCTTGTTTTTAGTGAAGTATTGCCAATCCTTAAACACAGTAAACCCGCCGCCTGATTTTGCGCCGTGATACAAGTGCATATCATACCCCGCCGCCTTTGCCGCCTCGTCGACCATTTTCTGAGCGGTTGACATATCGCCGCTCTGCACAGCTGATATATAATCAGAATCAGATTGAGATGAAAAATTATTATTTGATGTATTGCTTTTTGAGGTGGACTGTGTTATACTATTAGTAGAAGTTTGACCTACCCTCGCTTTGGGCGTATGGGCTGCGGATTGATTCAGCAGCAGGGTTTTGGCAAACTTCTTTTTTGTGTAATCACCTTTTTCCATATAAATGGTTTGTAGTTTAAGGCTTCTTTTTCCGTTAGAAATAAGATCAAACGTTTCAACAGTTCCATCTGCAAAAGTTTTCTTAAACAATAACGCAGGCGTTTTTTGATTATAACTATCATAATAATAATCAAAACTTACACTGTCGTTTTCGATAATGGTATCCGGAAGCCTGTCTAAGTAATCTATAATATCTTGACGAGTTAATGCTGTTTTACCTTCATTAATATGTCGTATACTGTCGAATGTAGCAGCGATAGAGAAAGCACGCCCTTTTTTAAATAACTTCCCGTTTAGTTCTGTTGGAATATTCGGCACTGCGTTTTCAATATCAGAAAGGACGCTATAAGGCAATACCCCAAAATACGCCGTTGCCTTAGCTTTTGGTTCATCAAACGCCCTATTTACAACATCAACAAGTTTATCATAGCTATCTACAACTACATCACCGCGAGAATTAAATATAGAAATCATCTCATCACTATATTTTTGCAACACATCATTTGCCATTCCGCTGATAGTGTTTCTAAATGAGTATCTATTGTTCCCGCTCTCCTTATTCTCCGCCCTGATACCTTGAGCGACGGCTTCATCCCAGAGCTCCTGTACACGGTTTTCGACCTTGCTCATAGCTTCCTGCAAAGCCTTGCCGTACTCGGTGCGGGCGTAGGTCGGGTTTTCCTTGAAGAATTGGCGGAGCTTTTCGATCGCGCGCTTGACCGCGTTGATAAACTTCTCCGCGAGGGTCTTGTCGGCGTTGAACAGCTTTTCAAATACCTTGCTGTCGTAAAGATAAAGAAACAAAAAGCCGGCGTGATCTCTCACGCCGGCATTTTATTGCTCGTTATTATTTATTGAAGATCGACATAATGTCGTAGAATGTGTCGTCATCGTCGTCTGTTGTGTCCTTTGTAGCCTTTGAGGGCTCCTCTGCGGGAGTATTGTCAACGATAACATTGTCAAAATCGTTAGTAACGGGCTTTGAGGGAACACCGTCGCCGCCGAAGCCTGTGGCGATAACGGTAACGCTCATCTCGTCGTTCATCTTGTCGTCGATAACAGCACCCCAGATGATGTTCGCGTCGTCGGATACCTTGTCCTTGATCATTGTTGACGCGGTGTCGATATCCTCGAGGCTTACGTCAGAGGAAGCTGTGATGTTGATGATAACGCCCTTTGCGCCGTCGATAGAAGTCTCGAGCAGCGGACTTGAGATAGCCTTTGTAGCGGCAACCTTAGCCTTGTCCTTACCCGAAGCCTTGCCCATACCCATATGAGCGTAGCCGGCGTCCTTCATTACCGAAGTAACGTCTGCAAAGTCGAGGTTTACAAGACCGGGAAGCAGGATGAGGTCTGAGATACTCTGAACACCCTGGCGGAGAACGTCGTCCGAGATCTCGAACGCGTTGAGCAGAGTGATAGGCTCCTCGGAAACCTTCTTGAGTCCCTCGTTAGGAACGATGATAAGCGAGTCAACACAGGGAGTGAGCTCGGCAATGCCCTGCTCAGCCTGAGTCATTCTCTTTTTACCCTCAAACGCGAAGGGCTTTGTAACAACGCCTACAGTGAGGATACCAAGCTCCTTGGCGATCTTTGCGATTACGGGAGCAGCGCCTGTACCTGTGCCGCCGCCCATACCTGCGGT
>CADBXH010000077.1 GCA_902798605.1 uncultured Ruminococcus sp.
CCCGCGGCGGCAACGTCGCGGATCTCCGTTACCCTTGTGGGGTTGAGGATGAACGAGCACTGGAACTCACCCTTATCGACCTTCATAATGGCTTCCTCAAAGAATTTGGTGTAGGTAAGGTTGATCTGGTTCGCCATATTCTCTTTATCTATTCCCATTGTTTTTTCGAGGATAAGCGAGTGCAGCACGCTTACGTCAAGCTGCTGTGACGCCGCGCTGAGCTCGGGCAAAACTTTTTCCATAACCTCGATATCCTTTAGCACGAGCAGATACCACTCGCCCTTGCCGCAGTAAAAGCCAAAAGCCTTTTCGCCCTTTTTATACTGCTTTGCAAGCTCGGAGTTGATATTTCCCACGCTGTTGAATCTTGTTATATCAAAGTATTCCTCACAACCCTTGAGCACTGCCTTTTTGTCAAAGCTTTTAAGGTCGCGGACCATACGGTGGGTCGGGAATACAACAAGTCCCGGATGCTGCATATCAACAAGGTAGATCATCTGGTAATCCTGCGGATCGCCCTCTTTTGAGATACCGTTCTCGCGGCAGTAATTGCGGTAATTCAGCGCCGTCTCGTAGCGGTGATGACCGTCGGCGATATAGAGCTTGCGGTCGGTAAAGTCATTTACGAGCTTTTCGATGACCTTTTCGTCGGTGATGACCCAAAGCTTGTGGGTGATGTGGTCATTATCGGTGAACTTCTGGTCTGGGGCGCGGTCGGACAACTCATCTATAGTGTTTAGCGTTGTGTGCTCATCGTCCATATACAACGCGTAGATCTGGCTGAAGTTGCAGTTTGTAGCCTTCATAAGGTTAAAGCGGTCGGTCTTTGCCTTTGAAAGCGTAAATTCGTGTGGCAAAATGACTCCCTTTGAGAACCCCTCAACTTTAACGCGCGCGATTATTCCCTTTATGCTTGAGCGCTTGTTATAGGCGTTGAACTCCTCTTCATAAACATATATAGCCGGTTTTTTCTCGTGTACAAGTATGCCCTTGTCACGCCAGAGGTCAAGGATCTCGCCCGCGGTTTTGTAAACGTCCTCTCCCTCCTTGGGAAGCTCGAGCCTGATGACATTGTACTCGTTTTCGGCTATGTATTCCAGTCTTTCTTCCTCGCTGATGATGTCGTAAGGCGGGCAGCAAAGCTGGTCGATTTTTCCCGCGAGGCGCGTGTTGTACCTCATTCCCTTGAACGGTTTGATTTCTGCCATAATGATTTCTCCTTATTACTCCATATATTTTTACAAAACTATTTCCGGATCAGTAACCGTTTGCCTCGGCTCCGGATGCAGCTTGCTCAAATGTATACCCCTTGAACATAAGCTTGTCAATAAGCTCTTCCTTTGTATATGTGCCGCTGCTGATGAGCGCCTTTGCCTCTTCGGCAGCCTTTTTGTTCCAGTCCGCGCCGCAGTTGTTTGCTGCATATTCGGCGTCTGCGGTCGAATAACCGTCCTGCTCGAGTCTGTCAACCAATGCCGTGTAGGAATAGCTGCCCGAGTCAAGATACTTTTTGGCGGCTTCAACAGCAGAGGATGTGTCTGAACCTCCGGACTGTTCGCCTGATGACTGAGAAACCGACGACGCGCCGTAAACAGCCTGCTCGTGAGTAAAGCCCTCGGATTCGAGCTTTTCTACAAGGTTATCATAGGAATACTCTCCTTTTTCGGAAAGCGCCTTGGCGCGTTTAGCTGCCTGCTCGTTCCAGTCCGCACCGCAGTTATCAACGCCGTATTTAGCGTCCTCTTCGGCGTAGCCCATATAAACGAGCTCATTGTATAGACCGTCGTATGAATAGTTCGCTTTTTCAAGGAACTTCTTTGCCTCTGCCACAGCCGCTTCCTTTGCGGAATCGTAAGGCGTGACCCCTGTTGTAGTTTCAACGGCAGTCGTATCTGTCGATCCCTTTGTCTCCGATTTGTTTGCCGCGGTAGTCGCCGCTGCTGTCGTCGAATCGGTGCTCTCAGAGCTATCTTCGTCCTTTTCTCCGCAGGCGCAGAAAAGAATACAGAGGACTGCGATAAGCGATATAAGTATCAGTTTTTTCAAACCCAAAACTCCTTTACTCTTTATTTTACAGTGAATAATTTTTCCTTAATCTTCATTATACTAAAAACCGGTGTTAAAAATCAATATTTTTCTGAATTTTCTTGTCTGTTATGGTAATTTTTTTACAGCTGTGTTATAATCAGCGTGAAGGAATGATTATATGAAAGACATTTATCCCGATTTTTATAAACAATTCAAATGCATTGCCAATCGCTGCGAGGACAGCTGCTGCAAGGACTGGGACATTGACGTTGACAGCGAGACAGAAAAGTTCTACAACACGGTAAATTCTCCGCTGGGTGATAAGATTCGCTCGCTGACCTACACCGACGAATACGGCGAAAGGGTCTTTAAGTCCTCGGACGGCAGATGCCCGTTCTGGAATGACGAAATGCTCTGCGATATTTACATCGGACTGGGCGAGGAACACCTGAGCCGCACCTGCGCAAACTTTCCGCGGGTCAAGGTGAATTTCGGCGATTTCAGAGAAAATATCCTGTCTTTTGCCTGTCCCGAGGCGGCAAGGTTTATGCTCAAAGCCGACAACCGCGCCTATGCGGACTTCGGCGGTGAATTCGAGCTTAAAAGCAGTGAAGATGACGAGGACTATATGAGCTTTCTGCTGAAGGCGAGGAACCGCACGGTTGAACTCCTCACCAACGAGGAAGAACCGTTCGCTTACAGGCTCGCGGATTGCCTTGAATTCAACGCGCAGGTGCAAAGCCTATTAAACGGCGAAGAACCCGCTCCGCTCGAAAGCGTCGATACCGAATGTACGGCAGACTTTATCTTTGATATGCACCTGCGGTTTGAGATCATGAGCAGCCGCTGGCGCTCATCCCTTGAAGAGACCGCCGAAAGAATTGACGAGCTGACGATCAGCGCCGATTTTGAGCGTGATTTTGAAAAGTTCGCGCTGTACTACATCTACCGCTACTACCTTGAGGCGGTAAATTCAAACGACGTTATGTACTCGATAAAACGAATCGTCTGCGCGTATATCGTGACCGGCAAGATGGACGCGCTCTTTGCCGAACAAAACTATCCGCTCAGCAGGATGAGGGTTTTGCAGAGGTACTCAAAGGAGGTCGAGCACTCCTACGATAACACCGAAGCCCTCAACGCAGAATTTGACAAGGACAAAAGATTCGAGGCGGAGAACCTTATTTCTATCCTTGAAAACACAGTAGAATAATAAACACAACGGCTGACTCTTTGCTTTGAGTCAGCCGTTTAAGTTTTACTTATTTCAGCGTCATTTTGCCGTAGCCGTATATCCGGTAGCTGTCTTCATAATACTGATACCTGGTAACGTACGAGTTCGCCATCCATTCTCCGGAGTAATAATCGGGAACAGCGGCGTTGCCCTCGACGGTGTAAACATATCCGTCGCTCACAGCTACAACGATTCCGATATGCGATCTGAAGCCTGCGCGGCCGAAGATTATCAAATCTCCCATTACCGGTATGTAGTCCGTGCTAAGCGAGAACTTGCCCATAGCGTCAAGGTTATCGCACCAAACGCCGACGTTCGCGCTGTATCCGACCTCGCTGAGGATATATCCTGCCTGCTTGAGCACCCAACCGGCGAAGATCGCACACCATTCGTCGAGCCTTCCGTTGTTGATCGCGTTGCAGTATTTTTGTCCCTTGTTACCCACCTCATTGAGTCCGATAGAAACCGAATTATAAGCTCTGGGATTAATGCGTATCGCGCCGGAGTACGCGCCCGCGGCATTTGCGTAAACCTTGTGAGTATCGGTTTCGCGGTGAACTCCGCAGACTCGGTAGCTTGAGGTCTGCTCGTAAACAGCGCTTTTGTCCGTGTACTCGGTAACGTTGCCAACGGCGATCGTGCCTTTTTTGCCGGTATTTATATTTGTTCTTTCAATAACATAGTAATCCGCGCCCGAAAGAGCTGACCATCTAAGGTAAACGGCTTTTCCCGATGTCCTTAACGAAAGCAAAGAGCCCTGCTGTGTAAAGGTAATGCTCTTAACATCCGAAAACGGGCTTTTTACGCCTCCCTTGCCTGTGTAGCGAAGCTGGAAGAAATACAGCTTTCCGGATTTTAAGTTATTTGTCTGGTAATATAGATTGGTCGTTTCTGCCGATGACCAGCTGCCGGCAGTCGATTCCTTATAATAGACCGTATAGCTTGCGGCGTTGTCCGCCTTGCTCCACGCCGCGCGGACTCCCGACGCGTTATTGCTCATTGTGATCTCGGGCTTTGCGCACGTTTCGCCCACCACGGTTTTTGACCAGTAGCCGTAAACATTGGATGCCGTAGCCGCCCTGACCTGATAGGCGCAATACTTGCCCGCAGGGACTTTTTTATCGGTATAGCTCGTGTCGCTAACCGTGATATATTCGTAATTCTTGGCGTCCGAGGGTTTGCGGGCGATCTGGTATTTTGCCGCTCCGTTGGCCTTGTTCCAGCTAAGCGAGATAGTATTGGCGGCAGTATTACTGCTGATAGATACCTTGGGCGGTTCTAAACAGACAATGTTTTTTGTCGCGGAAAACTTGCCGTCCTTGCCGCTTATGCTGTCGCTGTACATCTGGAAATAATAAAGCTGTCCGGATGTAAGCCCAGTAAATGTGTAATTCAGGTTTTTTGTGACGACGCGCGTCCAGTTTGCGTCCGTCGGCTTTTTGCAGTAAACAAAATACTGCTTGGTATTCTTTACGGCATCCCATACCACCTTGACGCCGTTAGAGACGTTTTGCAGAGTGATCGCGGGCCAGAAGGATATCTTCATCGAACTTGCGGACGACCAGCAGCTGTATGCCGTGCCGTTCTTAGGAGTGACATACATAGCAGTTACCTGATAATGGTAGGTATTGCCGTCATATACGTTCGTATCAACGTATGAGTTGGTCTCGGTATCTATATACTCGTAATTCTCCGCGCCGATCCTCATTTTTGCGATTCTGTAACAGTTAGCTCCGGGGACAACGCTCCAGCTGAGCCTTAATGATTTGTCCGTTTCAAAGCTGTTTACTACCGGATTCAAATGCGGAGTCGACATAAAAGTCAAGGCTTTTGGAGAAGAAAACGAGGTTTTTGTTCCGTCGTTAAGTATAGCCTGAACCTGGAAATAATACTGTTTTCCGGACTCAACATAGTTATATAGATGCTCTGTCTTATCAACAGTATATTTTTTCCAGTCGTTTTTGCCCGCCTCTGTTCCGCAGACAAGGTACTGCTTTGCGTTATTGACAGCCGACCACGATAGCTTGATTCCGTCAGGCGTGTTTGAAAGCCTTACATTCGGCGCGCTTGCCGCGAGCGGCTCGCTGTCGTCCTTGTCGGGCAGGGTCGCGGCTTCGGTTTCTTCCGTTGCCTCAGTCGCTTCCTCAGCGGCTTCCTCTGTCGGTTCGGTCGCTTCCTCGGTTACCGCTTCGGTAGAGGGCTCCGTGACCTCTTCGGCAGGCGCGGTAGTTTCTTCCGTTTGCTGAACCTCCTGCGCCGCTGTTTGAGCGTCAGTGGATTCGGCGGCAAAGCCTGTGACCGCCGACGACATCAAAAGCGTCAAAGAACACATCACGGCGAGCGCCGAGCCGACTATTTTAAAATGCTTTTTATTTTGCATCAAATCCTCCTCATCGGAAAAGATTACTAATTTGTAATATAATAGCACAAAATATAGTGGTTAGTCAAGTGCTTTGACACTATTTTGTAATATTTTGACGATTTTGGAAGAATTAAGAGGTATCCTTTTGCACGACTTTTTCGCAAAAGAAACAGGGCGATCACCGACCGCCCTGAATTATTCGGTTTGTTTAGTTTGCAAAGGGTTGGTTGCCCATATTACCGCCGGGAGCCGCGTTGCCGTCGGGAGGAGTCACTCCCCCTTGGCCGCCGCCCATTCCGCCGCCCATTCCGCCGCGGCCGCCGCCCATAGCGGCTGCGGGAATAGAATCGACCTGCTCGCCGTTGATGATGATAGTACCGCCGTTGTAGGTCGCATTACCGTCATAATCGAAGGATGACATCTGAGCAGTGATGTCGATCGTGCCGCCGTTCACGGTGATGTTGCCGTTGCAGTCGATCGCGTCGGTGTCGCCCTGACCCATTACGATAGTCAGCTTGCCGCCGTTGATCTCTATGTTGGGAGTGCCCGCGGAATTGCTCTTCTGCGAGCCGTTGATTCCGTCATCGGAAGCGGAGATGTCAATAGTCCCGTCATTTATCTGCACCGATGTTGCTTCCATACCCTCCGCTGCTGTGAGCTTGAATGTACCGCCGTCGATCTGAAGCTGTGTAGTAGCTTGGAAAGCGTCGCTCGCGGCGTCGATAGTGAATGTGCCGCCGTTGACATAAACATAGCCCACGGTATCGTCCTCGCTGTTCTCGCTGTGGAAGGCGTCCTTTGAGGACTTGACGGTGAATGTGCCGTCATAGATCGCGAACGAGTCGTTAGCCTCCACGCTGTCAAGGGCTGAGGTGATGTTATAGGTTCCGCCCGTGAATTTGACATCGTCCTTGCCGGTGATACCGTTGCCTTGTGCCGAGTTGATCGTCAGCGCCGCCGTGCCGTTTAGAACGACGTCGTCCTTTGCGTAGATGACCGCGTCGGTGTTTGTATCGCCGTCCGCCTTGAACTCGCCTGTTACCGAAAGGCTGCTGTCCGCGCTCGTTGTGACAAAGCACTTGTCGGCAGAACCCACATATATCGCGGGAGCGCTGTCGTTTGTGATGCTCACGCCGTCAAGCACGAGCTGGACCTTTGCGTTATCGTAAGCCTCGACCTTGATCGTGCAGTTCTTCGCACTGCCCTTTATAACATACACGCCTTCCTCCGTGATGCTGAGAGTCTGTCCGTCGGACACCTCAAGCGTTTTTGCCGAGGAAGTGTCTGCGCTCTGTTCCAAATCGCGTTTGGTGAATATGTTCGTCGTGTCGATTATACCCTTCTCATATCCCGAAAAGCTGACCTCCTCATTTTTGCTGTCGGACCTCGAGTCCGAACCTCCTTCCAAATTGGTCTGTACGGTCGATACATCCGCCCCGTTTGAGCTTGAACCGGTCGTGCCTGTACACGCCGCGAAAGAAGCGATCATTAACGCTGCCATAATTAAAGCGATTGATTTTTTTAACATAATTTTGACCTCCTGTCTTTTGTTATGGCTCGATTATAGGAGGTCAAACTTAAATCAACCTTAAAAAAGAAAAAAGATTTAAAAAAGTTTTCCCCGTGAGTTTTTCACGGGGATTTGTATTAAACATTCATTTTGTTATAGATCCTCTCGGCGGAGTCGATTATCTCTTCCGCCGCCTCGGCTCCGTCAAAAATACTGACGTAGCCCTGTATCGCCTGAGCCTTGGCGTAGAGCACCTTTGCGCGGCGGTTGACAAATATCCGCGCCTTCTTCTTGCCGTTTTTTGCTTCTTGAACCGTGTTGGCTCCCGCGGAGTTGCCGTCGAGCGCAACAATGACCGACGGTCTGCGCTTGAAGATCTCATATGCAAAGCTTTTGTAAAGCCCCATACCCGTGGGCTCTATCGACACCCTTATGCCGATACCGGCGCGTCTGAGCCTTAATGCCTCGGAGCGGGTCATACTTGTCGGAACTATCGCGAAAACTTCAAATCTGTCCTTCGCGAGCTCTACCAGCTCGCGCTCATATCCCGTTAAACGGTTGCCTATCACAAAGCAGATCTTGTCGGGGTCGAGCCCTTCTGCAAGCTCGCGGACAAGCTCTTGCAGCTGCGGCTTCATCCTTGTTGACCGCTGTCTGCTGTTGAAGCTTCCGCCGAGCAAAATCACCGGGACCTTGTCGGTCGGTATCTCTCTGATTTGCTCTTTTAGGTAAACTTCGCTTTCGATTTTACGCGGGAGATCGACCGCTCCGCCGTTGGCAGGCGTGCTCTGATCGATCCTGTTCTGATAAAAGCTCTCGACATCTTCATCCTTTATCAGGTCTTTTATCGCTTCGCTCTTTTTCTTAAATATATCCATACTCTGTGCGAGCACCTTGTTTTCGCTTTCGCGCATTTTCATCATATCGTCAAAGCTGAGGTCGAGCAGTCTTTCAAGCGCGAGTTGTTCGTCTATCGAATCCGTGCCGTAGATTGCGCCGCCGTCGGTTCCCTGAACGCAGCTCACGCCGCCGTTAAGATATTGCTTTAGCGGATGGCCCGCGAGCGCGGTAAGATTGTTGAGGCGCACGTTTGAAGTGAGCTGAAATTCCAGCACGGCGCCGCTCTCTCTTAAATCCTCTATAAGCTGCCTGCCCTTTTGCGAGTTAAGATTTGCGGTATAAAGTCCGTGACCGATGCGCAGGTTCGGCATCTTCTGCCCGGGCGCAAGCGACTCCTTTACACACGCGAGGCTGTTGGCGACGTTACCGCGCAGGCTGTCGTTTTCTCCGGCGTGGATCCTTATCACAAAGCCCTCGTTCTCAGACGCGACAGATACAAGCTCGCGCAGGATGGGCTTTAGCTCGCGGATATCGTTGATCTCCTCGCCGATGATATCGCTGCCCGCGACATACGGGTCGCCGGCGATCGCCCTTATCACGCAAAGTTGGCTTTGCGCGTCCTCGACCATCTTGGCTTTATCCCTGATGATCGTAAGCGGGATACGCCTCATAGCCGCCAAAAAGCGGATAGTCACGCCTGTTTCGCGCGTGATGAGCGGCATTACGCGGTGAACCATACCGAGCATACCCGCCGCGCCGCCGGGCTTGACAAGGGTGGTGTCAGCGATCTCAAGGTACTTAACTCCGCGGCTTTTGCTGCTCCTCGCTATCCAGAGCAGCTTGTTCTCGAACAGACTGAACCCCTTGTAGTCCGGGCTTTTTCCGTCGGCAATCATCTGGCCCACCGCTTTTGCTATATCGGCGTCGGGGATCCTGCGGAAGTTTTTAAGCGAGACCTTGTACGCGGACGGCTGTCCCTTTGTAAAAACATAGCGGTACAGGTACACCTTTTCAAGATTTGTAAATACAGCCTGTCCGTCCTTCAAAATCGTCAGCGACGCGCG
>CADBXH010000078.1:0-8831 GCA_902798605.1 uncultured Ruminococcus sp.
TACAGAGCAAAACAAACTGCAAAAAGTTCATAGCCTATTTTCAGCCGTTTACAAACACCTACGCCGATGTTGAGTATCTCGGAAAAATCTATTACGAAGCGATAAAGCCGGATGAGATAGTCGCGCTGTCTGTTGCCACAAGACCCGATTGCCTCGGCGATGATGTGCTCGCCTTGCTCGATGAGATAATTAAAATCAAACCTGTCTGGGTCGAGCTCGGCTTGCAGACTATCCACAAAAGCTCTGCCGACTATATCAGGCGCGGCTATGAGCTTGACGTGTATGATAAAGCAATAGCGGATTTGCGAAAGATCGGCATATATATTATCACCCACGTTATCTTAGGTCTTCCGGGCGAGAGCAGGGAGCAAATGATCGAAAGCGCGGTTTACGCCGCCGAACGGAGCGACGGAATAAAGCTACAGCTTTTGCACGTTCTAAAAGGGACAGACCTGCTTGACGACTACAACAAAGGACTTTTCAAGACCATGACGCTCGACGAGTACGTCGACATTCTCTGCGAATGTATAGAGCGAATACCAAAGGATACCGCGATCCACCGCATCACGGGCGACGGCGACAAAAAACTGCTTGTCGCGCCGATGTGGAGCGCCGATAAAAAGCGTGTGCTCAACACGATCAATAGAGAATTTAACAAAAGAAATATAATACAAGGGAATAAGTATTAAAAAACGCCTTGCTCAAAACCTGAATTGGTTTAAGCAAGGCGTATATTTTGGCGGAGAGAAGGGGATTCGAACCCCTGGTACGGTGATTACCGTACACATGATTTCCAATCATGCTCCTTCGGCCATCTCGGACATCTCTCCAAACAACGCTACATATTATAACAAATATTTTTTTAAAAATCAAGTAAATAATAATTTATTTTTTTATAATTGCAGGTTTTATTTGCAGGTTTGCAGGAATGCATTCAACATGTAACAGTTGTTGAGCAGAAATTACATATTTATTGAAATAAAATATATGAGTAAAACAAATAAGAATTAAAAAATTTTTTCATAATGTGGGTTAGAATTATTTAAGTAGTGGGTATATAATTTAGATATTAAACAAAGGAGGTTTTCTTTATGATAAAAAAACTTGAATTCAATTTGCAACTTTTTGGTTATGTTAATGATTTGAAAAATATCTATGATAAAGCTATCGCTCAGGGTATTAGGGCGGAGAATAAGGAGAGCGTAAGTGAGAAGTTTGCAAGTAGATATGCAAAACAAGGTGGAGAATGGTCAGAAGCCTTGACAGGAGCTGAATGGGCAAAGTATAATAATGCTATAACATCTGGTGTTGACACGGGTTTGAGAATTAGTGATAACTCAATTCTTGTAGAATGCGAAGAAGGCAACATATATGATTATAAATTTATTATATTTGATAATTCTTTTGAAGATAATCCTATAAAAAGTATTTACGCAATAGGAAATTTGGATTATAATATAAATGATTTAAGGACTATTGCCGAATATATTAACGGTGTTGAGGAGAGACGATATGCTAAACAGGAAATGCTTAAAGAAGTACTCAGACGTAATGCTGAAAAGTTTGGATATGTACTCAGACGATACAACTCTGAAATTGGAGGATATGATCACGTCGGAGGAACGTTTACAAAAAATAGAGCAGATTTTGTCGACAAATCCAACGGAGCAGCAACTTATACAGCAGCTGGACAAATTAAATACTCCGACCGAGTAACACAAAACCACAACGACTACCTCTCCGCCGTAGAGCGCGGCGATATGAAAACCGCTCAGAAAATGACTGATTATAAAGAGGATATTTAACTTGAAACGCATTTTTTCTATATTTTTTATTTTTCTGTTCATTATTTCAATATCAATAAACGCATATTCTGCTGCCGAAACCGTAAACTTTTCTCTTCAATCGGCAGAAGCCAAAAAGAACAGGATCGTAACCCTTGAATTTAACTGTGACAACAGCAACAAGCTTGCGGCGGGGATCTTTGAGTTTACCTATGATAAATCAATACTGGAGTTCAAAGGCGCGGAGACCGATGACGGTATCAAGGTCAAATATAACGAAACTGATAATAATATAAAGCTTGTCTATCATAATCAATCAGAAACAAGCGTCGGGTCGGGCGTTATATTCAAGCTCAAATTCAAAACTCTCGATTACGGCAAATCGGATATATCCTTTAAGGCGTCTCAGTGTGTGGATTTTGCGCCGAATGATATTTCGGTAGGGAAGTGCAGCGCGGGAACTATCAGCGTCGACCCAAACGCCGTTGATACCGACGGCTCATCGGGTTCAAAAACATCCGCTGCCGCTTCATCAAAAGAAAAATCAAAGAACGAAAAAAACAGTAAGAATAAAAGTAAAGATAAAAGTAAAAGCACAAAAAACGGCGGTTCCGGTGATGATGAGGACGAGTCGGAAGACTCCGAAAAAACTTCGCTCGAAAACCTCGGAGAGCTAAACGATATTGAGGAAAACCCCGGCAATAACGCGCTTTTGTATTTTATCCTTATCGGCACGGGAGTTTTGGTGTTGACTCTGACCGCAATTAAAATATTCAAGAAAATTTCTGCCAAAAAGATTAATAAAACTAATAAAAATTAAATAATCATAAATTTTTTTGCATAAATTGCGATAAAAATCTTGATTTTTCTGCATAACTCTGCTATATTAGTATTTGCATAATTTTAAAGGAGATGTATTATTATGAAAAGGTTTTTAGCACTATTCTTAGTTGCCGCTTTACTCTGCACAACAGCGATCGCTTTTGCAGGCTGCGGTGAAAAGGAAGATTCATCAGCAGCATCAGACAAGGCAACAGCCGACAGCGCAACAGGCGACAGCGCTTCGGGCGACAGTGCAAACACGGGCTCAAAGGGTGAGCTTCATATGGCTACAAACGCAGCTTTCGAGCCCTATGAATATAAAGAGGGCGACGAGATCATCGGTATCGACGCCGAGATCGCTCAGGCTATCTGCGACAAGCTCGGTTACACACTCGTGATCGACGATATGGAGTTTGACGCTATTATCACTGCCGTAAGCACAGGCAAGGCTGACTTCGGTATGGCAGGTATGACTGTTACCGATGAGAGAAAGAAGAGCGTTGACTTTACCGATCCCTACACAAACGCTATCCAGGCTATCATCGTAAACGATGGCGAAGATACAGTTAAAACAAAGGCTGACCTCGACGGAAAAACTATCGGCGTTCAGCTTGGCACAACAGGCGACATCTATGTTTCCGATCCCGAAAATGTAAAGGATGCAAAGGTAGAGCGCTTCAGCAAGGGTGCAGACGCTGTTCTTGCCCTTACACAGAAGAAGGTTGACGCTGTCGTAATCGACAACGAGCCCGCCAAGAAGTTCGTAGAGCAGAACCCCGGCACAAAGATCCTTGACGAGCCCTTCGAGAACGAGGAATACGCTATTTGCCTCAAGCAGGGCAGCGACCTCACCGAAGAGTTCAACAAAGCTCTCAAGGAACTCAAGGATGACGGTACAGTTCAGAAGATCATCGACAAGTACATCAAAGCATCCTAATTAAAGAATTAAAGACAAGGCGGGTGTTTTTTACCCGCTTTGTTGTTTGTTAAGGAAGATTTTATGGAAGATTTTTTCAGCGGTTTAGCTCAAAGCTTTGAGTCAACATTTATAACAGACGATCGCTGGCTGCAGCTTTTAAAGGGCTTGGGGGTCACAATCGAAATAACCCTTGTCGCGGCGATAATCGGTCTTGTTATCGGCTTTTTGCTCGCGATAGTACGCTCAACCTACGATATGCAGCTTCGCGGCAAAAAGTGTGTGAAATTCAGCGATTATGTTCTAAAGTTTCTAAACGTGATTTGCAATGTTTACATAACAATAATCCGCGGAACACCTGTTGTCATCCAGCTGATGATTATGTATTTTATAGTCTTTGCGAGCTCGCGCAACGGCATATTTGCTGCGTTTCTCTCGTTCGGTATGAACTCGGGCGCCTATGTTGCCGAGATTGTCCGTTCGGGTATTATGTCGATTGACAAGGGACAGTTTGAGGCAAGTCGTTCGCTCGGCTTCAATTACAGAGATACTATGACTCTTGTTATCCTTCCGCAGGCGTTCAAAAATATCCTGCCTGCTTTGGGCAACGAGTTCATTGTTCTTGTAAAGGAGACCTCTGTAGCGGGTTATGTCGCGCTTCAGGATCTTACCTATATCGGTAACTATATCCGTTCAAGAACATACGAGGCGTTTTTCCCGCTTATCACTATCGCGCTCATTTACCTGATAATCGTTTTGATTCTACAGTTCTTCTTAAAGAAGCTCGAGAGGAGGCTGCGTAACAGTGACCACTGATGTGTTGATAAAGGTTGATAACCTCTGCAAGTCCTTTGATGACGTCGATGTATTAAAAGGTATCAACGCCGAGATATATAAAGGTGACGTTGTGGTCGTCATCGGAGCTTCGGGCTCGGGCAAGTCTACGTTTTTGCGCTGTCTTAACCTGCTTGAAGAACCTACCTCGGGACAGATTTTCTTTGAGGGCGTCGATATCACCGACAAAAACGTCGATATCAACATTCACCGCCAAAAGATGGGTATGGTGTTCCAGCAGTTCAATCTCTTCCCGCATTTGACCGTATTGCAGAATATGACAATAGCTCCGATGAAGCTGTTGAATATGAGCAAAGAAGAAGCAAAAAAGAACGCTATGGCTCTTTTGGAGAGGGTTGGGCTTGCCGACAGAGCATACGCATATCCTTCGCAGCTTTCGGGCGGACAAAAGCAGCGTATCGCCATAGTTCGCGCGCTCGCTATGAATCCCGACGTAATGCTCTTTGACGAGCCGACCTCGGCTCTCGACCCCGAAATGGTAGGAGAAGTCCTCGAGGTAATGAAGCAGCTCGCAAAAGAGGGAATGACAATGGTAGTTGTCACCCACGAGATGGGCTTTGCGCGTGAAGTCGGCACAAGCGTTGTGTTTGTTGACGAGGGCGTTATTGTTGAGCAAGGCAATCCGAAGGAATTCTTTGAGAATCCCAAAAGCCCCAGACTAAAGGACTTTTTGTCCAAAGTTTTATAATAAATACTATTCAATGTTCTATTACAGAAAAATACAAAACGCAAGCCGGTTTGGTTTGCGTTTTTTCTGTGTATAAAAACAAAATATTTAGTGTTTTTCCTTTACTTTGCTTCCAATATATAGTATAATTAAAGTAACTATAAATAATGGGGTGTTATGTGTATGCAACCAAAATATAAAAGAATTCTGTTAAAGCTTTCGGGCGAATCGCTCGCCGGTGAAAATAAGCACGGAATCGACTTTGACACAGTCGTTAAAATCTGCGAGCCTATCAAAAAATGCGTCGAAGCCGGCGTGCAGGTCGGCATAGTTGTCGGAGGCGGTAACTTCTGGCGCGGAAGAAGCTCCGGAGATATGGACAGGACGCGCGCAGACCATATGGGAATGCTCGCTACGGCAATCAACGCGCTCGGCGTTGCCGACGCTCTTGAAAGCCTCGATGTAGACGTCAGAGTCCAGACAGCTATCTCAATGCGTCAGGTAGCAGAGCCCTATATCCGCAACAAGGCTATGAGTCATCTCAACAAAGGCAGAGTAGTCATCTTCGGCTGCGGCACGGGCAACCCGTTCTTCAGCACCGACACAGCCGCCGCGCTCAGAGCCGTTGAGATCGAGGCGGACGTTATTATGAAGGCGACTATGGTCGACGGCGTTTATGACAGCGATCCCAAGACCAATCCCAACGCCAAAAGATACGATACTATATCTTATCAGGATGTGCTCAGCAAGGACCTGGCTGTAATGGACAGCACCGCTTCGGCGCTCTGTAAGGACAACGATCTGCCGATTCTCGTGTTCAGCATCGAAGATCCCGAGAACATTTACAAGGCTGTCTGCGGAGAAGATATAGGCACAGTCGTAGAAAATAAAAAATAATTATTTGATAATATATATTTAGGAGGCATAAGTATGAAAGAACAACTTCAAAAAGCTGAAGAAAGAATGGGTAGAAGGATCGACCACCTTTGCACAGAGTATTCCGAGATCAGAGCGGGCAGAGCTAATCCCAACGTTCTCGACAAGGTTAAGGTCGACTACTACGGAACTCCCACTCCGGTAAATCAGCTCGCAGCGGTATCTGTTACCGAGGCAAGGACCCTCACCATCCAGCCTTGGGACGCTTCTATGGTAAAGCAGATCGAAAAGGCTATACAAAAGTCAGATATCGGTATCAACCCCATGAACGACGGCAAGGTTATCCGCCTTATTTTTCCGCCTCTCACAGAGGACAGACGTAAAGATATCGTAAAGGACGTTCAGCGTATCGCCGAGGACACAAAGGTACAGATCCGCAACGTAAGACGCGATACTATCGATAAGCTCAAGAGTATGAAGAAGTCCGGAGAGCTTACAGAGGACGAACTCAAGCTCGCCGAGAAAAAGACTCAGGAGCTCACAGATAAATACACCAAAAAGGTAGATACTTTATCTGATGATAAGCAGAAGGAGATTCTGGAGCTGTAATATGGCTATCTTTGGTAAAAACAAAAAAGCTCCCGAGTCGCCGGCAGAGCTGATCTTGCCCAAGCATGTCGGCATAATTATGGACGGTAACGGCCGCTGGGCAAAAAGGCGCGGACTGCCGCGCAAGGCAGGCCACACCGAGGGAGCCCGCACATTCAGAAAAATCACGCGCTACTGCTCAGAGGTAGGTATAAAATACCTCACGGTCTACGCTTTTTCGACCGAGAACTGGAGGCGCCCCGAGGACGAGGTAGGCGCGCTGATGAAGCTGTTCAAGTCGTACCTTGAAGAGGCTATCTCAGACTTTAAGGACGACGATATCGTCGTGCGCTTTATAGGCGACAAAAGCGGTTTTTCTGATGAACTCCGTGCCCTTATGGACGAAAACGAGGAGTGCTCAAAGGATCGCGACGGAATGGTGCTCAATATCGCGATGAATTACGGCAGCCGCGACGAGATCGTCACTGCGGTAAAAAACATCTGCAAGCAGGTCAAAGACGGCAGCATAACCGAGGACGATATATGCGAGCAGCTTATCTCTGATAACCTTTACACCGCGGGTCAGCCCGACCCCGATCTGATAATCAGACCGAGCGGAGAGTACAGGATATCTAACTTTATGCTTTGGCAGTCGGCGTATACCGAGTTTGTTATTATGAACAAGCTCTGGCCCGATTTCCAAAAATCCGACCTTGACGAAGCGCTCAGGATCTATTCTCAGCGCAACAGGCGTTACGGCGGAGTTTAAGTCGCGGCGGCGACACCGCATTTGCAAATACTAACAAGGAAGCTTTACTAATGAAATCACTTAAACCCAGGTTGCTTACAGCCGTAATCGGAATACCGGCGATAGTCGTCGTAATAGTATTATCGGAGTTCTGGCATCCGCTCTTAAACATATTGTTGGCGCTTGCCACGGCTTTGATGATAGGGGAGTATCTTTACGGAAATAAGCTGTTAAAAAACTATTGGATATCTATCCCTTCAATGTTGTTCGGAGCGGCAATGTGTATGCTCGTCGGAACGTTGCTGATGTATGTTTTGTTTTTTGCCTTAATTATTTTTGAGTTTTTTGTAATAATACTAAAGCACGAACAAATCTCATATTCCGATTTGACTTACGCTATACTCGGTACGCTGATCATCACCTTCGGTACCGCCTCGATCGCGTATATCTGCACCACGAGCTTAAGCCTCAGCTTTTTCTTTGTGCTGATATTCGCAATCCCGTGGATGTCTGACTCGGGTGCGTTTTTTGCCGGCTCTTTATTCGGCAAGCACAAGCTTTGCCCCAAGATCAGCCCCCAAAAAACCATTGAAGGCGCGATCGGCGGAATGGCTGTATGCATATTGTCCGCGGTTGCTTTGGGTTTTATCTTTCAGTTCCTTATCATACCGGATAAGAAGGTGCACTTTGCTCCGCTTATCATTATCGGAGCTTTTGACGCGGTGCTTTCAATAGTCGGAGATCTAAGCTTTTCACTTATCAAAAGAAGCATAAACATCAAGGATTACGGTAACATATTCCCGGGTCACGGCGGTATGATCGACCGCTTTGACAGCATAATCTTTACCGTTCCCATGGTGCTGATAATCAATTCTTGTTTACCTTTCTTAAGCGCAGGTATATCATGATCAAAACACTTTCAATTTTAGGGTCGACCGGTTCGATCGGCACACAGACTCTCGACGTTGCCGATATGCTCGGGCTGAAGATTTCGGCGCTTACAGCCGCGTCAAATGTTGACCTTCTCGAAAAACAAATCAGAAAATACAAGCCCGAGCTCGCTGTCCTTTTTAACGAGGACAAAGCCGAGGAGCTCAGGCTCAGAGTTAAAGACACCGACACAAAGGTTTTAGGCGGAATGGACGGCTTGATAGAAGCCGCCACGATCCCGAGCGCTGAGTTGGTGCTCAATTCTGTTGTCGGAATGGTCGGGCTAAGACCGACTATGGCGGCGATAGAAGCCAAAAAAGACATTGCTCTCGCAAATAAGGAGACTCTTGTCGCGGGCGGCGATCTTGTAACGGACGCCGTCAAGCGCAACGGCGTAAAGCTCTTGCCGGTCGACAGCGAGCACTCGGCTATATTCCAGTGCCTGCAGGGCGCTCCCGACAACAAGGCACTTAAAAAGCTTATCCTCACCGCGTCGGGCGGCCCGTTTTTCGGCAAAACGGTCGACGAGCTAAAGGACGTCACCGTTGAGCAGGCGCTCGATCATCCCAACTGGAGTATGGGAGCTAAGATCACGATCGACTCGGCTTCAATGATGAACAAGGGGCTCGAGATAATCGAGGCGGC